>CAZTDL010000488.1:0-3833 GCA_964612775.1 uncultured Lentisphaeraceae bacterium | reverse complement strand
TAGATAACTGCTCAACACGTTCAGGAACGTAGTTTTGCCGGACCCCGTGCCTCCTGAGATCAGAATGTTTTGCCGCGAACGAACCGCCTCCTCCAAAAAAAGCGCCATGTTGTCCGTCAGACTTCCGAATGCGACGAGATCATCCTTGGTCAGTTTCTTTTCCGGAAACTTGCGGATGGTTACGGAGGCGCCGTCCAACGCCAACGGAGGAATGATCGCGTTCACGCGAGAACCGTCTTTAAGACGGGCATCCACCATAGGCGAAGCGGTATCCACATGCCGGCCGAGCGGTTCCACGATACGCTGAATCACCAAGTCGAGCTGCTGCGGATTGAAGAAGCGCACACCCGTCTCGTACAGCCGACCTCGCATTTCGATGAACACACGGTCAGGCCCATTGACCATCACCTCCGAAATTTCCTTTTCCCGTAAGAGCGGCGAAATCGGCCCGTACTCCACAAACTCGTCCAGCATAGCCTGCCGGAACATCGTTTGGTCGATGTCCGGAGGCAATTCGTGCTGAAGTTCCAGCAAGGTGCGATCCAGCGCCGCCTCCACCTTGGAACGGTCCTCAACGAGTTCCTTTTTCGCACCGCCGCCCATGTTCAGTTTGGCGAGAACCGCCTCATGGATGCGGGGCTTAACACGCATCACATCCTCGGTGTAAAGCGTTTCGCGCTCTTTGATCTCCGACAAAACCCGTTCGGCAGACGACTGCTGGGCGGGACGGACGGGCGAGCCGCGCGCAGACGCGGGCGACGGCGGAACGGGGGCCGCCGGAACCGGCATAGCCGCCGGTCGCTGAGCAGCGACTGCGGCCCTCTCCGCGCCCCCCCGCGCGACCACCTTCAGCCCAAAACCGCCGATCATCACGTCGTCGCCCTCGCCGAACGCCCGGACACCGGCCGCTTCGCCCTGCAGGATATCGCCATTGAACCGCGTGCCATGGCTGCTGCCCATATCCTCGACGGCGACCATGCCGCCGGAGACGCGTATACGGGCGTGCTGACGCGAGACGGATCCCGAGGCCAGCACCACATCGCACGTTGTACCCCGGCCAAGCGTCACGGTCGTTCCGTCCGACAGCGGCAGGTTGCGGAAGAGCGTCCCATCAGGATTGTAAATCAGCAACTCCATATTCCGCCCCGAGTTCTCGATGATTTCTTTTGAATCGGAAGGTTCAATCGCGCCCAGCCTAAAAAATCCGCTTCCACCAGGATTTCTTTTCCTTCCCGTCTTCGATGCGGATCTTATTGGGCGTCTCGGCCTGTTCCAGCGTGTTCGCCGTTTCCGCGGACGGAGGAATCTTGATTGACACGTCCTGGGTCGCCACGCGCGGGCTGATCAGCACCAAGAGCTGCATATCCTTGAGATCCTCGATCTTCTGGGACACAAACCAAGATAGCACGGGAACATTACGGAGATACGGCAGTCCGTTCGGACCCGTCGTGTTTTCCGTAATCTCCTTCATGCCGGCCAACACCACCGTCTCGTTCAACCCGCAAATGATAGACGTCTCCACCGAACTCTGTTTCTGGTCATAATCACCCGCCGCATTCATTGAGGGCGGATCATCACGTTTCAGCACCATGTTCAGCTTCACCTTGTTCGCGCCGATCAACCCGCCGGTAACGCCCATCGTCAAACCATAAGGAATTTCCTTAAGGTCGCCGCTGTTGAGGCCCTGCACCTTCACATTCATCGTGCCGCCGTGGTGGAATTTGGCTTCTTTGCTGCCCTCATTGCTGATAAAGGTCAGATGGCCCGCCGCCTTAAACCGTGAAACGCCGTTCTCCGCGAGGAAATTGATCGTGGGATTAAGGCTCGCGCCAAGGGTCGCCTGATGCGTCGATCCGCCGCCCCGGATGAGGTTCACCAGAGACGAGAAATCGCCGGAGATGTTGAATGTGTTCTTCGATCCGATCGAACTTCCGTCGGCCGCCGACACGCCCACGTAGACCGCACCCACATCGATCATCGTCGGCTCGATCGACAGGTTCAGGATCAGCTTGATCGCGCCATCCGCTTTATCCGCGCCGACGGGGGTCAACCAATCCTGTGTGGAAAACAACTGCTTCAGCGTGTCGATGTCCGACTGGGTGAACACACGGCCCGTCACCGTCACGGCGTCGGCCGAATACGCGAAACCGAGCTTACCCGCATCCTTCGGGATACTCTCCTCCACGACCACAAAACCGGAGTTGGTCAGCAATTTCTTTAAATTCACCAGACTTTCCGGTTTGGGACGGAAGGTCGCCATGTTCTGAACATTGTCTTTGTACAACGGCAACACCTGCCGCAGTTGACGCCAATGCGCAACATCCGAGACCTCGCCGCGAATCACAATATAGCTCTGGTTGATGGTCAGTTCCAATTCCGGCAGAGCGTCCAAATCGGAGCGGAGACGGTCGAACAACTTCCGCACATTGTCCAGCACGGTCACAGAATACTGCTTGGTCAGACCGCCGCCATTGACGATCACTTCGCAAACGCCCTGCTTAAGACCGGTCAGCCGCAACTGCCGATCCGAAAAGTGTTCGACCTGCACCACGTCAGGAGAAGAGGCCTTGTAATTCTGGAGCGCGAAGGGCAGATCCACCACCTTCAGCACGCCGATAGACAACGACACCTTCTCTTCGTCCTGCGCGACCGCCACGCCGACCGCCAACACCATGCATAATGCGATTCTTCGAATCATGACTCGCCTCCGTTCTTTTTACATGCTCGACACGCGGTTCACACCCTGCGCCCCGCGGTCATTTTCAATTTAATGAAACCGTATTACTTGGTCACCTCGGGAATGACCACCGACTTAAGTCCTTTGCGAAGGTCTCCGAAGGTGGTCTCGTCCACAACGCCGCCGTCCGTTCGGTTCCGCGCCGAAGGATCGCTCGGACGCCTCAACGCCGGATACAATTCCGCCTTTTGCTGCGCCGCCACCAGCATGGCCGCCTGCTGGGGAGGCAAGGCCACAATCACCAGTTTGGGTTTCAATCCCAAATCCCCTGTCACCCCATCACCCATTCCGACATCGAGGATGCGCACGTTAGGCAACACCACCGAGGTTGCGCGTTCCTCCACAACCGTCGGCGGCTTCGAAAGGTCCGTGGATGGAATCGTTTTCTGCACGGCAAAGGTCCCAAGGATGGCGATCTCGTCACCTGGCTGCACAAATTGCAAAAGGCTCGTGTCCGAAAAAGTGACCGGTACGGCCCATTCGCCTTCCGCGACACGCCGCCCCAGGCCAGCACTCATGCCGATGTCGTTAAGCGTAATGTAATCCCCTCGTCCGACCGCGCGCAATACGTTCTGACCGAGAACCATGTTGCGTTGCTCCCAGCGGACTTGGCGAGGCGAAAGTGCGTCGCGAGGAACCGCGCGAGGCGCGATATAGGAGTCCTTAACCGCCTCATTCTGTTCGAGATCGCGCGTGGCGGAAACCACATCCACCGTCTCCACTTTTGCAGCGGTCCGCTGAGATGAGACCATGCGACTCACCATAAACACGGCTGCAAAGCCGAGGATGATCGCAATAATCAGAGGCAACGTGTTTTTCATTTCGTCTTTCCTTGTGCGTATTGATTCTGGTATTCGTTCTTATCATCCATCTTCCGAATGATCTCCGCATGTGATTTGCGCATCCGTTCGACGGCCTGAAGATTTGTGCCCATATTTCCCGGCGTGGCGGTTCTCCGCAACCGGAAGAGCGCGACGGCGCAGGCAGGGGCTGGACAGCGGTCATCAATAGTCTTTTTCGCAGTGAGGCACACCAACGGCAGATGCGCCGCGGCCGCATAGACGACCCCGGCGAAAGCCATGAGGGTTGCGGCTAT
>CAZTDL010000487.1:0-3834 GCA_964612775.1 uncultured Lentisphaeraceae bacterium | reverse complement strand
ATGCCCAGGGTCGCGGCGTGGCGGCCTTGGAGTTGTGCGACCTCCAGCTCGATGGCGGTCGGCTGGCGGCTGCCGTCCGAGCCGGCGATGGTCGTGGCCCCGTAGGGCGTGCCGCCGGAGAGCGCATCCGAGATATGGAGCCCGGGCGCTGAGGGCGGCACGCCGGCGATGACCATGCCGAGACCGAGCAGGACCGTATGGAAACTGAGAAGCGTGGATTCCTGCCCGCTGTGCTGTCCTGCGGACGATCCGAACACGCCGCCCAGCTTGCCGATAAACACGCCCCGCGCCCATAGGCTACCGGTCTGGTCGATGAAGTTCTTCATTTGCGCGGCCATCATCCCGTAGCGGGTGGGCGTGCCGAAAAGGATCACATCCGCCTCTTCAAGTTGGGCGGGATGTGCGATGGGGATATGCGCGAACCGGGTGCGCGCGGCCTTTGCGCCGCTGGCCTCGAGCGCCGCGTCGGACATGAGTTCCGGAACCTGCCAAATGGACACCTTCGCGCCGGACACCTCGCCTGCGCCTGCGGCGACGGCTTCAGCCATCTGCCACACATGGCCGTACATGCTATAGAAAATCACTTGCACGTTCATCGCTTTGCCTCCTTGTCGGATTTCATCACAAACCGGTAACACGCATTAACCGTCTTGCATACAATAACAACGTACGCGTTATGAACGGGGGACGCAAGTCCAAAAACCGCAGATGCTGTAACCCGCTTTACGCTGTAGGCCGGAAACGATATACTGGACGCCAACCACAAGAGGGGGAGCGCGTATGATACCGGATCTGCAGGCGAGTGTAATGTGCGATGACGTTCGACAGGAACGGAACGGGAAGTTCATGTTGATCGGTATCTTCGACGGTCTGGTTCAGGCCGCGAATCAGCCGGTGTGTCCGCGTATCTGCCTGATGAACCGCTGGTGTGCCGGTGAAGGCGAGTTTACGCAGAAATCGCGCATCGTGGCGCCGGACGGGGTTACGGTGGTCGGTGAGGGTCAGCCCGTGCCGATCAAATTGACGAATGATCAGCAGGTCGCGACGACCGTTGAGGTTTTCATCAATCTGGCCTTTCGTCAGGAGGGTACTCACTGGGTGGAAATCCTTCTGGATCATCAGCTTCGTATGCGATATCCCCTGCACGTGAGGAAGATCCCGCCTCCGGTTCAGAAGCCGGCCGATCATTCGGACGCGTCTCAGTCCTAGCCGCATCGTCCGGGGTTGTTTGCATCAGGCGGCACGCCTTTTCCCAAGGCTGAGTCTCCAGATTCTTGATGAGGCAGGAGAGTTGCAGGATTTGCCGTTCTTTATCGGGCGAAGGCGAGGCGTTCAGTCGGGCTCTCGTTTGCTTGAACCGCATACTCCACATGGCCGTGATCAGATCATGCGCCGCCTCCTCTTTGGTCATCTCTCTCGCGCTGAGCATTTTCTGCTTGTTTGCGATCAATGACCCCAACAGAGCCTGCCAGACGGGGGCGGTGGTTCTGCCGAGCTCGGCAAGCCTGTCGCCGCCGCTTCGCCACTGCGTAAGGAGCGCGTCGACAATCGAGCGCGCAAACGGATGCGGAATGACATCGAGCGGCAGATAGCGTGCGACAACCTCCAGCACATACGGGTCGTGCTCGTGCTCGATCATGAACTCGCAGAGCAGATATTCGGTGCGGGAAGGCGGTTCCGGCGCGGGCTCGTCCAAGTGGATCGGTTCCTCTTCCCCGGACGGGAAATCGGGATCCAGTCCTTCGTCGGGGATGCGCGCCGGCTCTTCGCCCTCAGGGAACTGGGCTGCGTTCGAGGGCTCATGGGCTTTGTGCGCGTCGGCATACGAGGCCCGCTGGCGAAGCGTCTCCCGGTGTTTTTCCAGATCGTCTTCCATTGCGGAATAAGGCAGGTGCAGCAGCGTGGCCGCCTCTTGCAGCAAATGCGTTCGCAACACGGCGCCCGGACAGTTGGCGAGCATGTCGAGCACACCGCGCGAAACGCGGTTCACCGCGTCAATCGAATCGGGACGCTCCTCGGTCTTGAGAAGCGTGTCGACCTGAAACGCGGTGATCGAACACGCGTTTTCGAGCAGATCGCGAAAGACGTCGGGACCTTTGTCGCGCAGGAGCGAATCGGGGTCATCGCCTGTCGGCAAGACCGCTACGCGTACGGGCACCTCTTCTTCAAGGAAAAGCGCGCCGGTCCGCATGGCGGCTTTGCGGCCCGCAGCGTCGCCGTCAAAAACCAGGACAACGCTGTCGGCGTGCCGCTTGAGAATGCCGACGTGCTCCTTGGTGAAGGCGGTCCCCTGGGAGGCGACTGCGGTTTCGAACCCGCACGCGTGGCAGCGGATCACGTCGATCTGACCTTCGCAGACGATGGCTTCGCGGCGCGGATGCTTGACGATCTTGGCGGCGGCCTTGTCGAGGGCATAAAGGATGCGGCTCTTGGTGAAAATTTCCGTTTCGGGGCTGTTGACGTACTTGGCCGGGTGCGATTTGATGTCGAGAATGCGTCCGCTGAAGGCCACCACGCGGCCTTGACGGTCGCAGATCGGAAACATGATGCGGCCGCGAAACCGATCAAAGTAATCGTTGTGGCGTCCGGGTTTGTTGGGCGGGGAGAGAATGCCGGCTAAGACGAGTTGATCGGGCGTGTAGCTGTATTTCTTTGCCCACTGCATGATCGCGTCGCGCGGAAGGGTTGGCGCATAGCCGATCCCGAAACGCTCGACGATGTCGGCGGGGAGTTTTCGTCCGCTGAGATAGAGCCGGGCGGGCTCGGCCTCCTTCGTCCGCTTGAGGCAGCGCTGGTAGAAGGCGGCGAGTTCGGCATGGAGGGCGTAGAGCAGATTGCGGTTTTGCGAACGGCTGTCCGTTTCCTCTTGGATAACGATGCCCACGCGGTCGGCAAGCGTGCGAACGGCATCCATGAACGTGAGCCCTTCCTGTTTCATCAGAAAGGTGAAGATGTCGCCGCTTTCGCCGCACCCGAAACAGTGGTAGAACTGCTTGACCGGGTTGACATGGAACGAAGGGGTTTTTTCATGATGGAAGGGACAGCATCCTTTAAAGGTGGCGCCCGTCTTCTTCAAGGTCATGCGCGCGCCGATGAGCTCGACGATGTCGACCCGTGCGCGGATTTCCTCGAGAATCTGGTCTGTGACTTTTCCTGACATGAAGAAAGGTATTAAAGCACAAAAAACGGCGGATGGAAAATCATGCCGGAAAATCGCCGCCGGAAAAATGTTTTTGGGGCGGGTTGACCATTCCGGTTTCGTGTGATACTCTGAACCACTCTTTTTTAATTGAGACAAGTAGGAGAAGACGAACATGAAAATGATGTGGCAGCCTTCCAAAATCAAGCGGGTACGCAAGATCGGTTTCCGTGCCCGTATGGCCACCCGTGGCGGACGCGCTGTAATAAACGCTCGCCGCCGCAAGGGCCGTGCCCGTTTGACGCAGGTGTAAACGATGATGCCCGAGGGCGTCATGTGCGACCCAGATCAGGCCGGGGGAGACCGTATGCCTTTACCCGGCTCTTTTCGGCTGGATTCGTCAAAGTACAAGCGTATTTTTGCTGAAAAGCGGTCGTTTTACGGTCGGACCGTTGTGATCTGGGTGACGCGTGGGAATGACGCCGGCCGCAGGGCCGGCGTTGTCGTTTCCAAGCGGACCTTTCATCGGGCTGTGGATCGCAACCGTGCCAAACGATTGATGCGCGAGGCTTTTCGGTTAAGCCGGCACAACCTCGTGCAGGATACGGATCTGATCCTGATCGCGCGTGCGGGGATCGCTTGCAGGAAATGCCAGGATGTGATGCGTGATTTTGAAACCGTTTGCCGCCGAGCCA
>CAZTDL010000486.1:0-3836 GCA_964612775.1 uncultured Lentisphaeraceae bacterium | reverse complement strand
GCGCGTCACCGATTCGAACGCCGTAGCCGTCGCCAACGTGTCGATCCCAGCGGGATACGACGTTTGTCAACTCTGTGCGTCGCCTGCGGTATCCGCCGTCGCGCCGGGCGCATGGGGTTCTACCAACATGTTGTCCAGTTCGCTTACGCTTTCGACGAACGTTGGTCGCGTCTGCGTCTATGCTTGGTTCACAAACACGGCGGCAAGCGTGCCGCTCCGCCGTTCAGTGGCCTCCATCGTCCACTTCCCTGCGGAGGCGGTGCCGGACTTTAAGGAGTCCTCTCAGTTCCGCGTGGAAATGGAGAGAAATCTCTACCTAACTTTGACCAATCTGACGCTTTCGGCTTGGGTCAAAGCCACGAGTAAGCCCGTGCCTCCATCGACATCTTCCGAGAATTACGGTGCCATCGCCGGACGGGGATATCTGGGCGGTTTTAACGGATTTGGCCTCTTTCTGTCGTACACGGGGGGTGTCAGTTTTCAGACGCGGACAGGGGCTGCCATTATTCAGGCCGACATGTCATATCCTTACGATGGGCGATGGCACCATTTGGCCGGGGTGCGCGATGGAGGCGCGACGCGGCTCTACATCGACGGCGTTCTGGCGGCCGAGACGAATGGTACGCTCAGTACGCTCGCCATGGACGGGATCGCCTTCGGCGTAGGTGCGCGGCACGATGGGAACAACTGGGGCTTTTTCTTCGACGGCGTCATCGCGGATGTCCGACTTTGGAACAAAGCGCGTGCGCAGGCGCAGATACAAGAAGACATGTTCCAATGCTTAACAGGAACGGAGTCCGGATTGATTGGCTACTGGCCGCTGTCCGAGGGTTCGGGAACGGCTGCGACGGATCGAACAAATACGGGTAACGACGGCGTCGTCAGCGCGTCAGTGTGGCTTGCGGATGTGACAGCTGCGGTGGAACTCCCCGCCTCCCGCTACCCGTCGCAACAGGGCTATTGGCCGTTTGCATTGAAAGATTTGGTGACGTCTAACACGAACGCCACGCGGTCGAATGTCGTAGTCGTGGCGGGCGGACTCGCGGTGCCGACGGGATATGACCGTTATCAGATCGGCGCATCGCCGAGGGGGCCCGAATCCGACGGGGAGTGGCTTTCAACCGCCGACCAATCCCTACGGCTCACGCTCGCAGCGGTGAAGGAGGGCAAGTCGGGCGTTCTGTTCGCTTGGTTTACGAACACGACTGCGAGTGTGCCCTTACGGCGTTCCGGGGCTTCAATCGTCTATGCGCCGCATGGCGAGTCGGCGCTGACCTTTAACGGCGATTCAGCGCGTCTGGAGGTGGGGAAAAACCTTTACCCTGCGCTGACCAATCTGACACTCTCGGCTTGGATCAAAGCCTCGGCCAAACCCTCATCCGGAAGCTTCGGCTCCATCGCCGGACGGGGATATCTCTGCAGCACAAACGGCTTCGGTCTTTTCGTGGCGGGTGACGGCAAGATCTATTTCCAAACCCGCATGGTAAATACAGCAGTCGAGTCAGCCGCCGATTATCCTTTCGACGGCGCTTGGCATCACCTGGCTGGAGTCCGCGACGGGAATGTGACCCGGCTCTATCTCGACGGCGTGCCTGTTGCTGAAGCGGAGGGAGCGCTTTCGAGTCTCTATAGTCCCGGAGTCTTTTTCGGTTTGGGTTCGCGGCACGACGGCAACAACTGGGGCTATGGGTTCAACGGTATTTTGGCGGAGGTACGGCTCTGGGACCGTGCGCGGAGCCAGAAAGAGATCCGGTCCGACATGTATTACCGGCTGAGCGGGAACGAGAACGGCCTTGTCGGCTACTGGCCGCTGGATGAGGCCGAATGGCGGTCGTCTCAAGATCGCTCCGCGATGGGATATGACGGACGGGTGGTGGCGGCTGTGTGGGACTTCTCCGCTGACTTTGTCCGGATTCGGCCTCCGCCGGGACTGTTGATCAGGGTGTTTTGACGTCATAGGTAATCGGACAGAGTAGGGGATAATGGAGGTGTGCAATGGGCGGAAGTATCTGTTTCTTGAGTGCGATTCTGCTAACGGTGACGGCGAAGACCGAAACGTTTGAAGTCGGCGTGTCCGCCTATTCGTTTCGGCAGGTCACGGCATTCGAAGCGATTGAGAAAGCCAAGGCGTGCGGTGCGGAGGTGATCGAATTCTTCCTCTGGCAGAAACTCAGCCCGGAACACCCCGATGTGATTCTGAATCAGAATCTCTCCGACGAACAAATTGCGGCGCTCAAGGCCAAGTTGCAGGCGAGCGGGATCAGGGCCGTGAACGCTTATTTCGGCGACATCGGCAAGACTGAGTCAGACACGCGCAAGCTGTTCGCGTTCGCTAAGAAACTCGGATTACGCGGTCTGACCGGCGAACCGCCGCCCGAAAAGCTGGATCTGGTTGAAAAAATGGTCAAGGAGTACGACGTTCAGTTCTGTTTCCACAACCACGCGAAAAATCCAGCCAAACCGGAGTACCGCAACTGGGATCCCGACTACTTGATGGGGTTGATGAAGAGCCGCGATCCGCGCATGGGGTTCTGCGTGGACACGGGGCACATCTATCGGTCGGGCATGAATCCCGTTGCTTACCTCAAGACGGTGCGGGGCCGTGTTTTTTCGGTCCACCTGAAAGATATTAAAGAAGCCAGACTCGGCAGTCCCGACCTGCCTTACGGGCAGGGAATCGGCAATATTCCTGCCGTGCTGGACGAGTTGAAGCGGCAGGGCTTCAAGGGACATGTCGGCGTCGAGTTTGATCACCTTTCGGATCATCTGGACGCGGATGTGAAGAGTTGCCTCGACGTCATCCGCGCACACAGGTGAGGCTCGGTTACAAGAACAGGAAACATCAAAAAAGGAAAAGAATCATGGGCAAAGTATCTGTCGGACTGAATACGGAGTTTTCACGCAGCAGCGACAAGCCGTTCGAGTGGGCCGTCAAGGCCGCCGCAGAAATGGGATATAAATACATCGAGCCGATGGTCCACTTCGGTCGCGAACTGATGAGCGAGGCCGGGTATTTCCATACGGTATCGATGTTCGACGATCCGTACCGCATCAAAGAGGCGTGCGATGCGGCGGGCCTGAAAATCTCGGGACTTCAGGCGCACGGCCCGCTGGGGCGTCCGGAAGTCCACGGCGAGTACCTCAAACTGGCGGTCCGCGTGGCGGCGGAAATCGGCGTGCCGGTGATCAACACGGACGAGGGCATCAAGGCGAAATGGACCACCGAGGAGGAAGACTTCGTGCTGATCAAGTACACGCTACGCGAGGCGCTGTTTGTCGCGGAGCGCCGCGGCGTGAAGATCGGGTTGGAGCCGCACGCGCAGTATTCGAAGACGCCTGAAGGGCTTGACCGCATCTACAATCTGGTCAAATCGCCGTCCATCGGCATCAACCTCGACACGGGCAACGCCTATTTGGCGGGGCAGGACGTGTACGCGTGGCTGGAGCATGTCGCGCCGCGTCTGGTCCACCTGCACGCCAAGGATATTTCCGTCAGCCATTCCGCCGCCGAGCGCGGCAAGGTCACCGGGACGCCGGTGGGGTGCGCCTGCGGCGAGGGCGTGCTGGACTGGGACCGTATCATCCGGATTGTGAAGGAGAAATGCCCGCGCGACATCGTCTTCTCGGTGGAGTGCGGCACGCCGGATCAGGCGGCGAAAAGTCTGGCTCATTTGAGCAAATTCGTTTGACCGGCAACTGCTTTTTCAGAACGTTAATGCGAACTTGCGGGAGAGATTCAAATTGGTGTTTGTACGTAATGACGTGTTTTATTACACTTTCACCATGATATTTATAAGAAACATTGCTTTCCTGGGAGAGCGTAAGTTGGCCCTTGT
>CAZTDL010000485.1:0-3856 GCA_964612775.1 uncultured Lentisphaeraceae bacterium | reverse complement strand
AGCGTGTCGCCCGCGGGCGGCCTGTCCCCGAGACCGTGCTCTTCCGCCAGAAGCCTGTGGAACTTCGCCACGTCCTTCCGGCCCTTCACCACAACCACCGACAGCGCGCCGACGGCTCCGCCCATATGACCTTCTGATTCTTTCATGCGAGCGTATCATGGCATAAGGGGGGCACCGTGTCTAGCGAAAAGCGATCCCGTCAATCCTCGGCCAGCCGATCTTCAATCAAAAGAAGAGACCGTGGCGCATCCCCTGCTGAGAGTCGCCAAGGGTTGCGATTAGCCTGAAAATCTGGTAATGTTTACATTTTAGAACACTGAAAAAGTCATTATTATGAACAGAATCGTCAAGAAAACACAACTTTCCGCAGAGGTCTTCCTCTTGGAGATCGAGTCGCCGCTTATTTCGCGCGAGCGCAAGCCCGGACAATTCATCATTTTGCAAATCGACACCGCCATCGGCGAACGCATTCCGCTCACCATCGCCGACGCCGATCCGGTCCGGGGCACCATCACCCTGATTTTTCAGACCGTCGGGAAAACCACCCACCTGCTGGCTGAAAAACAGGTGGGCGATTCCATCGCGGCCCTGCTGGGACCGCTTGGACAACCGACCCGCATTGAGAAAGTCGGACACGTCGTCTGCGTCGGCGGCGGCATCGGCGTGGCGCCGGTCCATCCGATCGCCCAGGCCATGAAAGCCGCGGGAAACAAAGTCACCGTCATTATGGGGGCGCGAAACAAATCGCTGCTCATTATGGAAGAGCAAATGCGTAAGATCGCCGATGCGCTGATCATCGTCACAGACGACGGTTCTTACGGCCGGAAGGCGCTCGTGACCGAGCCGTTGAAAGAGCTGTGCGCGCAGACGCCTCAGCCCGACATGGTCGTGGTCGCAGGGCCGCCCATCATGATGAAATTCTGCGCGGAGACCACCCGCCCCTTCGGCGTACATACCGTCGTCTCGCTCAACACGATCATGATCGATGGCACGGGCATGTGCGGCGGTTGCCGCGTCACCGTCGGCGGCAAAACCAAATTCGTCTGCGTAGACGGACCCGAGTTCGATGGTCATCAGGTGGATTTCGACAACATGATGAAACGTCTGCGCGCATACAAGCCGCGCGAGGAAGCCGATCACAAGGACCATCATTGCCGACTTGAAGCGGCCGCGAACGCCCTCGGCAAAGAACACGCGTAAAACACAAAGACGGCCGCAGGGCCCAAACTCCAACCCCCCAACCCCCTCTTTCGATATGCACGCCACTCCAGAATCCCTTTATCAGGCCGCAGCCGCCCAATTGGCGGACCTTTCCGGTAAAACGCTCACGCCCAAAGACCGCTTGTCCATTCCGGCGCAAGCGATGCCGGCGCAGGCGCCCGAAATCCGGCGCCATAATATGAACGAGGTGGCGCTCGGCTACTCCGCCGAACAAGCTCAGCTCGAAGCCAAGCGCTGTCTCCAGTGCAAAAACGCGCCCTGCGTGTCGGGATGCCCGGTGCGTATCCGCATCCCCGATTTCCTCAAGGCCGCAGCGGAGGGCCGCTTCGACGAAGCCGCAGCGATCATCGGCGAAAACAGCCTGTTGCCCGCCGTATGCGGCCGTGTTTGCCCACAGGAAGTCCAGTGCCAAGCGCCTTGTACGCTCGGTAAAGCGCTGAAGAACGTCGACAAAGCTGTCGCCATCGGGCGCATTGAGCGTTTCGTCGCCGATCTGCGCCGCGAAAGCGGCAAACAGGGCGTACCCGAAGTAAAACCCGGCACAGGCAAAAAAGTTGCCGTCATCGGAAGCGGGCCAGCAAGCATCACGGTCGCCGCCGATGTGCGCCGCGAGGGTCATGACGTCACGATGTATGAGGCGTTCCACAAGCCGGGCGGCGTGCTGATCTATGGCATTCCGGAATTCCGGTTGCCCAAATCGATCGTCCAGAAAGAAATCGACACGTTAGTCGCGATGGGCGTTAAGCTCGAAACCAATTATGTGGTGGGCCGCACGCGTAAATTGCAGGACCTGATGACCCGGGATGGCTTCAATGCCGTTTTTGTCGGAACCGGCGCGGGACTGCCCAAGTTCATGAACATACCGGGTGAAAACCTCGTAGGCGTTTTTTCGGCAAACGAATACCTGACGCGCGCGAACCTGATGAAGGCCTATGATACGGAACACGCCCATACCCCGCTTTACCATTCAAAAAAAGTTGCGGTTCTCGGCGGCGGCAACGTCGCAATGGATGCGGCCCGAATGGCCCTGCGCCTCGGCGCCGAAGAAGTCCACCTCGTCTACCGCCGCACCGAGAAGGAGATGCCGGCCCGCGTTGAGGAAGTCGGCCACGCGCGCGAAGAGGGCGTGCTGTTCCACATGCTTCAGAACGCGGTACGCATTCTCGGCGACGCCAACGACTGCGTAACGCATCTGGAATGTCTGCGCTACGAATTGGGCGATCCCGACGCGTCCGGTCGGCGCAGCCCGGTACCCGTTAAAGGCAGCGAATTTCTGATGGAGATAGACACCGTAATCGTGGCGATCGGCAACGGCTCTAACCCGTTGATCAGTCAGACCACCCAAGGCCTCGAAGTCAACAAGCACGGCAACATCATTGTGGATGAAACCGGCAAGACGTCGATCGACGGTATCTATGCGGGAGGAGACATCGTGCTCGGCGCAGCGACCGTAATCCTTGCGATGGGCGAAGGCCGCCGGGCGGCCGCATCCATCAACACGTATCTGGCGGACCTGTAGCGTTTACGCGCCGCCCTCGGCGCGGATTATCTTACCGGTTGACCCTTTCAAGAAAGTGCCCTGCACCATGCGCCTCCGGACCCCGAGAGACTATTCCATTCCCGAAGAAATCTCCCATAGCGTCATCCATGCGATCGGGAGTCACCTTGGCGCGGCCATGCTGGCGTTGATGGTCGTGTTCGCCGTGCAAAGCGGTACGCAAGTCGCGTGGAAGGTCGTCAGCGGTGCGGTTTTCGGCGCAACGGTTATCCTGCTCTATACCACCTCATCGGTTTATCACGCCGTCACACATCAGCGTTCAAAACAAATTCTGGAGATCTGCGACCATATGGCGATCTACTTCCTGATCGCCGGGTCCTACACGCCTTTTATGCTGGTGACCTTAAGACAGTCGCATGAGACCCTGGCTTGGACGATCTTCGGCATCGTGTGGGGGCTGACGATTGCGGGTGTGATCGTTAAGCTCTTCACGACCGGCAAATGGCGATTCGTCTCAACCCTCGCCTACATCGGCATGGGGTGGATCGTTGTGATCGCCATTAAGCCGCTGATGGAGGCCCTGCCCGCGGCGGGGTTCATCTGGCTCGTGGTCGGCGGCGGTCTCTATACGCTTGGCACCATCTTTTATTTGTGGCGGATCATGCCGTTTCACCATGCGGTCTGGCACCTTTTTGTGTTGGCCGGCACGATTTGCCACTTCTTCTGCGTGCTCTTCTATGTGATGATGAAATAAGAAAGGGCGGCACCTTTCGATCCCGCCCCGCACACGGAAAACCTCAAGAACAAGAAACCGGTTACTTCACATCCTTGATGATCGAGGTCGCAGCCTTCAGCACACCCGCGACGTTCGCGAGATCAGACGGAATGATCATGGTGTTGTTGACCTTGGCCATCTTACCGAACTCAGTCAAGTACTGCTGGGCCAACTGCATATTCACCGCGTTCATGCCCCCCTGCTCATTGATCGCGGACGCCACCTGACGAAGACCGTTGGCCTGCGCCTCGGCCACCAGCAGGATCTCTTGAGCACGGCCCGCCGCCTCATTGACGCGCTTCGTCTTCTCACCCTCAGATTTGGCGATCGCTTCCTGCTTATCGCCTTCCGCGCGGTTGATC
>CAZTDL010000484.1:0-3872 GCA_964612775.1 uncultured Lentisphaeraceae bacterium | reverse complement strand
TGACGGCAACCGCGCGGATATCGGCGGCGGCGCATCCGGCGTCCGTCAAAGCCGCATGCACAGCATCGCGCAAAGCGGTTTCTGCATCCGCCACCGGCATCACAGCGGAAGGCCCCGCGCCGGTATCGCTGTAAACGACCGGCGCACGGCCTCGCCCCGCTTCGCGCAGCGCATCATCGAACACGCCGACCTTGAAAAAAGTCGACCCCAAGTCGATTCCCATCAGCAACCCCTTGCCGACGGAAGAATCGTCCGATGAAAGACACTGCCCGTTGACACGCATTTGACCGCCTTGTTCAAAACCGCCGCACGAAAAACGGACGATGTTTTTTACTCGCCGATGATCTGCACTTCGCAGACGCGTTCTCTTTCGCGCACCTGATCCCAGTCGATGAAGTAGATAAAGCCGAATTCGCCGAGCGACAGAACGCCGTCGTTGAGCGTGATCGTCTCGCTTCTGCCGAAAAAGCAGGAACGCAGATGCGCATCGGTATTCAGACTGCCCGCCGCCACCTCGCCCGGACAAGAAAGCGCGAATTCGATGTGCTTCGGTCCGGGATGATGATACTGCCCTTCGCTTCGGCAGGTCGGAATCAGCTTCTCCATGATGTTGATCAGATCGACCTGCATGTACTCGCGGCCGTAGTAGTTGAGATCATGCGAACATTCCTGCGTGACGACGGAGCACGTGGTGTGATGCGAATAGACGACACAGATTCCGTTTTTAACACCGGATTTCTCCACGATCGCCTTAACCCGTTCCGTCACGTTGTGAAAACACGGAAGGTGATCGTGAGATTGAAGTTTGATTTCACCATGAACGACCGACATGTTCTGTTCCTTTCTTTGTTGACTTAACCTCGTTTGTGCCACAGGCACACCATGAAAAATTCACGCGCGGATGCACTTATTCTTTCTCCTTTTGACGCTCGTCCCAAGCTCTGCGCACGGCGGCGATCATTTCGTCCTCCATGGCGGCCGGATCGGCGGCTTTGGCGATTCCGCTCGAAGAACCGGTCGCATCGGCGCCGGCTTTAATCACGTTGTACACGTCGCGTCCGTTACTGATCCCGGCACCCTGCAGCACCTGGATTTCGGGATTGACCGCCTTCACAATCGCGATCGATTCCAAAACGTACGCCATAGGGCTGGCTTTCCCCGTGCCGATAAGCTCCGTAGGTTCGGCGACAATGATATTCGGCGCGCATTCGGCCACCGCCCGCATCTCCGCGATCGTGTCGGCGCAAACCATGGTGGCTAGACCGACTTCGTCGGCCCGGCGGATCGTTCGCGCGATCTCTTCCATCGACAGCTTTCTCTCGGCATGGTTCAGCAGCACGCCGGTCGCACCCGCCGCTTTAAGCGCTTCCGGCAGAATCGCGCCCATGCCTCTGCCGACGGGAATGGCGTCCATGTGCTGTCCGAAAATCCGTACGCGGCGCGTATTCTCAGCCAGCAGGCGGATGTCGAGCGTCTGCGGATCGACAATGACGTCGATATCGTATTTGACGGCGGAGGCGTCCATCGCCTGGACGAGTTTCAACAGCTCCGCGCCGTACAGATACGCCTTGGGGCCGAATTCGAAGAACGGCGTTTTCAATTCAAAGGGCTTGTACACGATTTCTCCTCGATTTCTTTTTTGAGCATGGCGCCGACGGCGCCGCCGGGATGAATCAGACCGAACATTTCGCGGGTGTAGCCGGTTTCCTCAATCAATGCGGCCAGAAGCGCGTCAAACAGCGCGATTGTCGCGACGAAACTGGCCGTCGCCATAAAGTTGTACTTATCGCTCTCGCGCTCGACACGCAGCTGCAGCACGATGTCGGCCGCCTGCGCCAGCGGCGAAGTCAGGTTGGCGGTCACGGCGATCAGCGTCGCGCCCTTTTTCCTGCAGACGTCGATAACCGGCAGCAGTTCGACGGTTTCCCCCCCCCGTTCGAAACCATGACCATGGCGTCTTCAGGCTTCAGTCCGCCGAGTCCGCCGTGCACGGCCTCGCAGGGCGGCATAAACATGGCGCCCCGTTCGATGTAGCAGAGCGAGTGCGCGAATTTCTTGGCCGCGATTCCGGAGGACCCGCTGGCGCAGGTCATAATCCGCGGCACACGGGCGAGCGCGTCCACCGCCGCGCCGAAAGCCGCGCGGTCCAGTGTCCCCGCCATCCGCGCGACCGCATTGCGCTCGATTTCAAAAGACTGCAGCGCCTCGGTCCAGCTCGCCTCTTTCATGGGTCCTCCCGCATAATACGCTGAAAAAGATGGTCGCCCGCCTGAGACGCAAACATGGAGGTGCCCACTTCGTAGCCGCCTTCTTGCCCCGCCTCCGGCGTGTACAGGTAGCCGGGCGCATACCCGTTGCTGACCGCCAGCAGAAAGGCACGGGCGGCCCGCGGGCGCGTCTTCAGGGCCAGCGCATATTCGACAAAGATTTCCGCCGGCACGGTGACGATCAGCGTGTCGTTCAGCCGGATCCGCTGCACTTCCAAGGGCAGTTCCGGACTGACGTATCCTCCGGCGGCCAATTTCGCGAAAGCGACCGTGTTCTGCGCGCCGAACAGAGCCAGTTCGGCATTCCACCTCGTAACGGCATCGGCCCCTTTGGTCGCTTCGAACACGGCGACCGCTTTGCGCTCCTGACCCAGCGCCTCCTCTAACGGCGGAAAAACCTTCATCGGCATATCCGTGACTTCAAACCGATCGACCCGGATATCCACCCGGTCTGTGAACGTCATGCGTTTCACGCAATGGAAAACCTCCACGCCGAGCGTCGTCCCGATGCGGGCCGCCTCTTCAAAATCCTGCGCGATCCGGTAATACCGGGAGCTCTGGTTGCCCGATGCGCCCTGGGCGAACAGAAAGACCGCCTGAGGAAAAGCGAACCGCAGATAGCGCCGGACATATCCGGGATAATCGGCGGACACCCGTTCGTTG
Organism: uncultured Lentisphaeraceae bacterium; assembly: GCA_964612775.1. GTDB lineage: Bacteria > Verrucomicrobiota > Kiritimatiellia > RFP12 > UBA1067 > DAOPZC01. The sequence goes on along the minus strand of CAZTDL010000484.1, from coordinate 942 downwards.
TCGGCGTGCAGACAGGTCGGATGAAGGGCGTAATTGAGAAACACGGCCCTGACGACGCCGTGCCTATCGCGGACCGCCATGACATTCACCGAGGGATCGCAAACGCCGTCGCGCGTCCGGCGGTTGCCGCCGATGCCCTGTTCGGCCCCGCACACCCCGGCGACGGCGGCGAATTCCGCTTCAAAACGGGATTCGCAGGCGGCGCGCACCACCGTCTCCAGCTGACGGTCTAAAAACGCCGTATAAGCAGGATCCTGTTCAATACCTTCCGCTTTTTCGCTGGCCAGCGGTTCCGACGCCCAAGGTCCGCTGTGCGTATGCGACGCCGAAACAGTGATGTCGCAATCGAATTTCGCGCGCAGTTTGGCAACCGTTTGCTTGCCGATGCTGAGAAGATCCACCGTAACGAAAACTTTTTTGACGCGCTCGTTTTCCAGAAACAGCGCCGCCGCATAAAGCGGATCATGCACGCCCTTATTGGGACGCGGACAATGGGGATAACCGGCGAGGCCTATTCCCTCTTCCGGTGAAATATCAATCGATGCAGCACCTGCGTTCAACATATGATTTCTCCTTAAAAATTAACGGCGCGTATGCCACAAAGCCGGACGCACAAGCGACTCCGGCAAGTCAGGCACACAGGCGCGAATACGCGATACCAGATCTTCCGGCAAAGGGCCCAGCGCCATTAAACGAAGGTTCTCGCGCAGTTGTTCCGGCGTGTCCACACCGGTGAGAACGCTAGTGATCGTCGGATTCAACAGCGCATAACGCATACAGAGTTCGGACATCGCACACCCCGCATCCCGGGCAAGCGCTTCGAGCTTCCGGCGCACGGGAATAACATCCGCCAGCTCTGCTTTGATACGCGCTTCCGGCATCAGCAGCAGCCCCTGCAAATAGACGCTGCGGCTGAAAACGCGGATGCCGTTTCGGCGAGCT
>CAZTDL010000483.1:0-3888 GCA_964612775.1 uncultured Lentisphaeraceae bacterium | reverse complement strand
TGCGCCGACACTCCACCCGTTCCTGAACGCCTTCCGCGCATTGACGCCTCCGTCTTACAGCCGTTGCACCGAGAGTCCGCCATCCACACAGATGACCTGTCCGGTCGAATAGGCCAACTCACCCCGCGCAAGCATCGCCACCGCACGCCCCACATCTTCAGGCTCGCCCCAGCGCTTTTGAACCAACAGCTCGGACGCGAAAATTTTCTCGTCGTATTTGGGCCTCACTTGGTCCGTCATGTCACTGTGGACAATTCCGGGCCGCACTTCATATACGGGAATGCCGTATTCGCCCAGTCGGCTCGCGAACAGACGGGTCATCATCGCCACGCCCGCTTTTGAGACGCAATACTCGCCGCGGTTGACGGAGGCCAGATCCGCAGAAACCGACCCCATATTGACGATACATCCGGAAAACGCCGCATCGGCCTGCCGCTGTTCGATCATCCAGCGGGCTACGGCCTGTGTCAGAAAATACGGGCCTTGAAGATTAATCCGCAGAACGCGTTCGAAACTCGCTTCGGTGGCCGTCAGCAAATCCGTTCGCTGGAGAGGCGCGACGCCCGCATTGTTGACCAGCACATGCAGAGCCCCGAAACGCGAACGGACCTGTTCCAACAATGATTGCCGATCCGCTTCGCACGACACGTCCGCGCGGAAATAGCAGACCTCTGCTCCCGCCGAGCGTAACGCCGCCAACGCAGATTCGGCATCAGCGGCCTCGCGCGTTCCGCAAACAGCCAAAGAATAACCCTCGCGCGCCAGCGCTGCAGAAACGCCGAAACCGATACCGCGTGCGCCTCCCGTCACCACAGCAATCCGTTTCTTCACGCTGCCCTCCGCTCTTACTCTTGGTCGTTTCGGACGGCCACAGGCTCAACATGCCAGATATCGCGCGCGTATTCGCGAATCGTGCGGTCAGACGAGAACCGTCCCGAACGCGCCACATTAATGAGCGCTTTGCGATCCCATTCCATCGGCTGCTTGTATAACGCTTCGACCCTGTCCTGCGCCTCGATATAATCGCGGAGGTCGGCCAGCAACAGATAGTGATCGTTATAGTCGAGCAGCGAACGGATGATCGGATCAAGAAGTCCCGGCGTCAGCAGGCAGAAGACATTGCGCCGAATCATATCGACCGCGCGCCGAATTTCGGGATCGGCATGATAAATCGCGCGCGCCGAATAGACCGGCCGCAGCTCCTTCACCTGTTCCGCACGCAGCCCGAAGAGGAACATGTTCTCGTCGCCGACCTCTTCATGAATCTCCACATTCGCACCGTCCAGCGTTCCCAGCGTCAGCGCGCCATTCAACATCAACTTCATATTGCCGGTGCCGGACGCCTCCGTTCCCGCCAGCGAGATTTGCTCGCTGACATTTGCGGCCGGAATGATCTTCTCCGCCAAGGACACGCGATAATCGGGAAGGAACACCACGCTCAGTTTGTCCTTCACGTTCGGATTGAAGTTCACCACATCCGCGATCCCGTGGATCAGGCGGATAATAAGCTTCGCCATCGTATATCCAGGTGCGGCCTTCGCGGCAAATATGAAAGTCCTGGGAAACGGACTATAGGTCGGGTCCGCCACAAGCCGGTTGTATATCACGATAATGTAAAGCGCCAGCAGCAACTGCCGCTTATACTCATGCAGGCGCTTGACTTGGACATCAAAAATCGAATCCGGCGAAACCTTGACACCCACCGTGGATCGGATATAGGCGGCCAAACTCTCCTTGTTTTCCTGCTTCACCTTCCTGAAGGCGTTCAGAAACGACTTGTCGTCCACATACTTCTCAAGTTTCTTCAGCTCATCCAACTCGGTAACCCATCGATCGCCGATCGACTCGGTGATCAGCGCGGCGAGCGGCGGATTTGCCTTCAGCAGCCAACGCCGCTGCGTTATACCGTTCGTTTTGTTGGAGAAATGCGTCGGATAAAACTCATAGAAGTCCTTAAACAACGATGTCTTCAGAATCTCGGTATGAAGGCTTGCCACACCGTTCACCGCACTCGTGCCGATGATCGCCAGATTAGCCATCCGCACAGACCGGTCTCCGTGTTCATCGATAATGCTCATGCGGGCCAAACGGGCCACGTCGCCCGGCCAAACCGCCGCCACCTGTTTCAAGAAACGCCCATTGATTTCATAGATGATTTGCAGGTGTCTGGGCAAGAGTTTCTCCATCAGGGAAACGCTCCACTTTTCGAGCGCCTCAGGCAGAATGGTATGGTTCGTATACCCCGTGCAAGCCCGCGTGATCGACCAAGCGGTATTCCAGTCCATACCCTCGCGGTCAACCAGCAGGCGCATCAGTTCGGGAATGATCAGCGCGGGATGCGTCTCGTTAAGCTGGAGAAAGGCTTTTTCCGGCAGCAGCGTCCAGTCATTGTTCCTTAGCCTGAAACGACGCAAAATGTCCTGCATCGAGCACGAAATGAAGAAGTATTGCTGCTTCAAACGCAACTCTTTACCGGCCAGCACGTTGTCATTCGGATAAAGCACTTTCGTGAGATTCTCGGCAAGCACCTTGTTTTCGACCGCGTCAACGTAGGATCCCTTATTGAAATCATCGAGATGAAACTCATCGTCAGCCCTGGCCGACCACAGGCGCAGGATGTTCACGGCCTGCCCATACCCCACGATGGGCACGTCGTAAGGCACACCCAAAACCTTGTCGGTATCCACCCAACGCCAATCGGTACGTCCGTTTGACGTACTGCACTCCACCCGTCCGCCAAAATGCACCACCTGCGTGTGTTCCGGACGGGCGACCTCCCAAGGCGTGCCGTTTTTGAGCCAGTGATCCGGTTCTTCGACCTGCTGACCATCCACGATACGCTGCTTGAAAATGCCATAATCATAACGCAATCCATACCCGGTCGCGGCCAGATTCAGCGTGGTCATCGAATCGAGAAAACAGGCGGCTAAACGTCCAAGGCCGCCATTCCCCAGACCCGCGTCGACTTCACAGTCGCGCAGCGAATTCCAGTCGACCACGTCCTCCGCCAACGCCTCCGTGAAAATCTTCTCCATTTTCAAATTGATGACGTTATTGCCGAGAAGCCGACCGATCAGGAATTCAAGCGATAAATAATAAACCATTTTCACATTTGCGTCATAGTAAGACGCGCGGGTCTCCAACCAGCGCTCAATCAGTCGATCCCGCACACAGAACGCAACCGCATTATACATATCGAGCGGTGTGGCCAGTTCTATGGCGCGCGCCTGTGTATAGCGAATATGCCAAGCGAAATCGATCTTCAAGCTCTCTGCCGTCATCTCCACCCGGCGGTCACGGTTCCGCTTACGTGTATTCTTCACTTCCATATGCACCTCTGATTACGACTACTAAAAAAGGAGGCAACAGTATGCCAAAAGCCCCTCTGAACGTCACGAAGTAACATGCGCGGAAACAAGAAAAAGAGAACCCTAAAACAAACAAACATAAAGGGTAAAAACATTTCGGATTGCGACAGGCACCCCCATCTTGTACATTAAATAAACCTGCCGAAAAAACCAATGACATCGGCACACTGAGATCGGAGCTTTTTTATGAGCGATTTGTGTCCCTGCGGAAGCGGCCTTGCTTTTGAGGCCTGTTGCGAGCCCTTCTTGATCGGCCAAAAAAAACCAGCGACTGCCGCAGCTCTGATGCGTTCTCGGTACTGCGCTTACGCGATGGGCGCGGTGGACTATCTTTTCAAAACATCCGGCCCCAAAGTCCGGAAAGAATTCGACGCCGAAAGCAGTCGCAAATGGGCGGAGTCGGCCAAATGGACCGGTATAGAGATCGTTACGGATGAAACGGATAGCAGCAATGAGAGTGCGGTGATTGAGTTCCTCGCCCACTACTCGGTCAATGATACTGACTTCGACCATCACGAGC
>CAZTDL010000482.1:0-3894 GCA_964612775.1 uncultured Lentisphaeraceae bacterium | reverse complement strand
GCAATGGTGGCGAAGAATCGCGGCATTATGACCGCGTTGGTGGCGGACACGCTCAAGCGTATCAAGGAGATGTACGACGCCTTCGCGAAAAAATGCGACGCGGTCTATATCGGCTTCAGTTGCGGAAAGGATTCCGTGGTTCTTCTGGACCTCTGCCACAAGGTGCTGCCGCTGGACGTGCCTGTCGTTTTTAGTGATACGGACATGGAACTGCCGGATACCTACCGCGTCTGGGATGAAATCCAAAACCGCTACGAAGGTCGCCCGTTTTTGAAGGTCTCCGCTAAGACCTCCGCATTGGATAACTGGCGACTCTTCGGCCCACCGTCGCAAGCGCTGCGGTGGTGCTGTTCTGTCCACAAGAGTACTCCGGCGATTTTGGCACTCAAAGAAAGGATCGGCAAAAGGTCAATTAAAACGTTGGCGTTTGTTGGTGTGCGCGGCGAGGAAAGCCAACGGCGTTCTGAATACGACGATATTGGGGATGGCTTAAAAAGTCAGTCTCAGGTGAATGCCATGCCGATTCTGGCTTGGTCGGCGCATGAACTGTGGCTTTACATTTTTGAGCGTAATCTGGTTCTGAACGGGGCATACCGGAAAGGGGTGCCTCGTGTCGGATGCCTGATGTGTCCGATGTCAACTGACCGTCAGAATGATATAATACGGATGAATTACCGTGGGGCGGTCGCGCCGTTTGCTGACGCGGTACGCGATACGATTGACCGCGAGTTCTCTTCTGGGGAAGACGCGGAGGCTTTTGTTTATGAGGGTGGATGGTATGCGCGGAAAAGCGGTGTGTCTTTAAAACAGGTCATTGCGGAACCTGGTGTGGAACGCAAAAGCGACCGAGTGATTTGTGAGTTTCCAATCGAAGCGGAGTCGGCCTTGAAGGAATGGCTCAAAGCGATTGGGAGTCTCGATGACGTGGAGTTGTCTCTCCGCAAAGACGGAAACCGACGGCTGCTCGAATGCGTCTGGACAAACGGAAAAGCCGACAAATCCGTTTCCAAGTGGCTGGCATATGCCGTGCATAAGGCTATTGCGTGCACGGGATGTCACGTTTGCGAGGCTGAATGCCCAACAGGAGCATTGCGATTGGAGAAAGACAGTCGTAGTGGCAAGGTGAATATCTTTATTGACGAAGCCTTTTGCGTCCATTGCATGAAGTGCTATGCGCCTGACGAGGGCTGTTGGCGGTATTACTCAAAGCGATATGCAGGAGGAAAGACGATGAACATCAGTGGCATCAACAAGTACATGACTTTTGGACTGAAGCCGGAATGGATTGAAGTTCTGGCGAACGAGGGCGCGAATTTTCGCCAGACGACTGCGCTGGGTAACCGCATGGTTCCCGCAGCCGTGACTTGGTTCCGTGAGGCGGGGTTGATAGAAGCCTCAACGTCTATAATTACAACGCCGCTGTTGGACGTTTGCAAGAAACGCGGTTTCAGTGACTTGTTGTTTTGGCAGTTGTTATGGATACGTTTGGCGAATGTCTCTCCGCTTGTTAAATGGTATGTCTGCAATACGGATATCGACGCCGGATATCCAATGAAGCAGATTGATGACAGGCTTGCTCAATCCGTAGAGTCGGCATCTGTGCGGAAGGGCGCATTGCAGTCCCTTTGCCAACTGGTTAAGTCTTCTCCGTTTTGCGAAGGAGAGGGGGCTTTAATTGAACCCGAAATGAAGGGCAGAGCCGTTGAAAAGCTCACGCGCCGTTCGCGTTCAGTGTATCCGCTGGTGGTTCTCTACGGGCTTTATGTGATGGCCGAGAAGTCTGGGCGCGATGCGTTCACGGTGCGGCAGATGATGGTGGCTGAGTTCGACGGGGAGGTTGTATCGCCGCTGGCCGCGTTCGGCATCCCACCGGATGAATTCAAGAAGCAGTGCATGGGGTTGGCGGCGGTGCATCCAGACTTCATCGGTTGCAGTTTCACGTTGGGGTTGGATGAAGTACGGGTTTTTCCGGAAACGAAAAATCGGGACGATGTGGTTGGATTGATTTTGAAAAAGTAGCCAACAATACAGGGGGAGTGAAAGACATGGCTTTCTACAAGGACTATTTTGGGATCAGACCGGATTACGCGCCATGCATGACGCAGGAGGACATCAACAAGACGCCGGAGACCTGGCTGGGGTTCTATCCGCACGATTCGTTTGTGGAGATTCTGCGGGAACTGCTCAAAAGCTTAGAAGGCGGGAACAAGACGCTGTGGATCACGGGAGCGTATGGCACGGGCAAGAGTCACGCGTCACTGGTTCTACAAAAACTGTTCATGGACGACGAGGTGCACGTTCTGAAGTGGTTGAAGCTGCGCAAAGCTCAGATCCCGGATCCCGTGTGTAAGGGGTTGCTGGCACGGCGCGAAGAAAAAGCGCTCGTCGTCTATGACGTGAACGCGGACGGTGTGGACGCGAAGAACCAGTTTCTGATGCGCTTGCAACGCGGTATCACGAAGGCACTGGAGGCGGGCGGACACACGATTCCGCTGAAAGGCAAGCTTGAAGAAATCATTGAACGTATCCGACAGGACGAGCCACATTTTTTTGCTGAACGCGACGCGATGCAGGCGCGACTCTCGCACCTGAATGCGGGTGTCAAAACGGCAGATGCGCTGGAAAAAAAGCTGCGGGATACGAATCGGGAGGCTGGGCTGGTCAGCGACGCGATGCGGGTGTTGGAGGCTCGGGATATCTATCTGAGTTTGAACGTGGAGGACTTCCTGACGTGGGTTGATGCATCCTTAAAAGTAAGCGGTTTTTCCAAACTGGTCTATATCTGGGATGAATTTTCGTCATTTATGGAGCGTAACCGTTCAGAACTGACAACACTACAACTGTTAGCGAATGCGGCGCAACAGGGGCAGTTCTATTTTGTGCCAGTGACACACATGGAGATTTCGTCGTATCTAGCGGATGGTTCGGAGAATGCGAAGAAGTTGAACGGCCGTTTTACTTTTAAGCGTCTTGACCTGCCGAATGAGACCGCGCTGAAACTGGCGGCAGACGCCTTCGTTGTCAAGCCCGAAAAGGCAACAGAGTGGTGGCAAGAGCGCGACTTTCTGTGGCACAATGTGAACGGCGTAGCTGAAAACTACATGATCGTCAACAATGCGGGTATCGACGCTGCGGATTTCAAGGGAATACTGCCGATGCACCCGATGGCTGCCTTTCTTCTGAAACACCTGTCGGTTGCGGCCGGATCAAACCAGCGCAGTATGTTCGAGTTTCTGAACGGCGAGGAGTTCAAAACTTTCATTGAAAACGGCGGGATGGAGGTTTCCGGACGTCAGTTACTGACAGTGGACCATCTGTGGCGGTATTTCGTGGAACGGGACGATTTGGGGACGGGACAGCCCGTGCAGGAAACACGTTCCGAATATGCTCGGCGCGAAAAAGAATTGCAGCCGGATGAACGGCGCGTCTTCAAGGCGGTGCTTCTGTTCGGATTGATCGAGCAATTGCAGGGGGCGGGACATCCACTTCTGAACGCGACGGTGGAGAACGTCCAGCGCAGTTTCGAGGGCGACGGTGCTTTGCTTGGCGTGGATGCGATCCTGCGCAATCTGGAGCAGAAACATTGTTTCGCGATTGTCAACGGACGTTGCGAACGTTTCCGCGACCGCTCGGATACAAAGGAGATCGAGGAGAAGAAGGCGGCGTTGGAGAGCAAGTTTGGTGACCTCGTGCTGAAGGACACCGAATTGGAGTTGGGCAGACAGTTGAAAGGTGTCAATTACGGCGGACGTTATGAGGTTCGAGCGACGACGGTTAGCGGTCTTTCAGCGTCGGGTATAGCGAAGCGTGAGTCATTTAGTGAGTCTGGAAACCGCGTACTTGTGCAGTTCATTCTGGCGCGAGACGAGCAAGAACAGTTGCGCATACCCGGCA
>CAZTDL010000481.1:0-3902 GCA_964612775.1 uncultured Lentisphaeraceae bacterium | reverse complement strand
AATCCGGTTTTTTAAAAAAGTGTAAAATCACCGGAATCGCCAATGAAAACGGCCTTCCTACCGCAGCGCCAGCGCACAGCCGGCAAGCGCCGCTGCGCCCAGGCCGCGCCACGATCCGCGCACAAATACCGGCATGAAATACACGCAGACCGCCTGCAAAAGGATCAACGGACTCGCGGCCAGCGCGTTTTCACGCGCCCAGGCCCATGCGCAGCCGCAAATCGCCGCATAAACACCCATCAGACAATCAACGAAGACCTTTTCCGCTTGTATCAACATCAATTCACGGCGAGAACTGACAATCACGCCGTCCATTGCGGGCGGCAAAATCAAGACCCCGACACCCGCAGCGACCATGAAACCCGACACGGCGTGCAGCTGACACAAAGCGCGCAGGCTACTGCGCCACTCAGGGCCGCACACCGGCAGGATCAAAAGTGCGGACAGCAGAGGGGGAAGAAATACGACGACACCTTTCCCGAGGCGATACCACAGCGGATGCCAGACCTGTTCCCCGCAATAAGGACACTGCCGATAAGAGCGGCCCGGACAACGCCCGCACGACACGCACTCGCCCGCTTTATGAACGCTTTTCAGAGGAGGCTCCTTGTTCATTCACGTCCAGATGAGTCCGCCGAGTCATCGACGCGACGCACCGGACAGGTTGTGCGTCATTCGCCAGCGACGGCTTCGCGGATTTTAGCGGCCAATTCTTTTCTGGAAAACGGCTTTTGAAGAAAATGAATGCCCACGTCGAGAACCCCATGATGAGCGATGACATTGGCGGTATATCCCGACATGTAAACAGACTTCATTTCAGGCCGTTGGGCTATGAGACGCTGAAGCAGTTCACGTCCGCTCATTTTCGGCATGACCACGTCGGTCAGCACCACGTGTATCACCCCGGCATACGTTTGCGACAGGCTGATGGCCGCTTCCGGGCCATTGGCGGCAAGCACATGATATCCAAGGCTTTCGAGAATCAGCTTGCCGGCTCGCAGAAGCGCCTCTTCATCGTCGACGATAAGCACGGTTTCATCGCCTCCCTGCACCGACTCGACAGACTGCGAAGATTCTTCGGAACCGGTCTGATTTTCCGCGCAGGACGGCAAAAAGATTTTAAAGGTAGAGCCCTGCTCGGGCTCACTGTAAACGTTGATCGAGCCCCCGTTCTGTTTAACGATTCCGTAAACGGTCGCCAACCCGAGACCGGTTCCTTTGTCGCGCTGTTTCGAGGTGAAGAACGGCTCGAAAATCTGTGACTGGGCCTGTTTGTCGAGACCGACGCCATTGTCGCTCACCGCGAGCATCACATAGTTTCCCGGCGTGACGCCGACATGCGTTTTCCTGTAGTCCTCGTCAAAGACCACGTTCGCCGTTTCAATCGTCACTTTGCCGTTACCCTTGATGGCGTCGCGCGCATTCACAGCAAGGTTTGCCAAAATCTGGTTGATCTGGTCCAGATCCATTTTAACGGACCACAATCCGACCGCCGGCTTCCAGCATAAATCGATATCCTCGCCGAGCAGTCTGCGCAACATCTTCATCATGACGGTCACGGCCTCGTTCAGATCGAGCACTTTCAGCATGATTGACTGTTTACGGGCAAACGCGAGCAACTGGTTGGTTAACGTTGAGGCACGCTTCGCCTCCGACACGATTCCCTCAACAAGATCGCGGACATTTTTATCGTCCCGAACGCTTTCCAACAGCAGTTCGCCATATCCGAGCACAGCCTGCAGAATATTGTTGAAGTCATGCGCCACACCGCCGGCCAGTCTTCCGATCGCCTCCATCTTCTGCGACTGGTTAAGTTGCGCCTCCAACTGTTCGCGCGCCTCTTCTGAGCGTTTACGCTCGGCCTCCTTCCAAGCCCCGCCCATGAGGATCTGAACCTGCATCACATCCTCCTGGTCATAGTCCGACTCCTTATTCGCGATGCCCACCATTCCGATCACCTTATCCGATTGCAGGATAGGAACGGACAAAAACCGCGACACCTCCAAGTGTCCGAGCGGCACGCCCTTCCCCAGTGGATGAGCCTTCGTGAAATCATTGACGATTATCGCCGTCCGCTGATGGAACGCATCCGCCCACATGCAGGTCTTAGCCAACTCAGAGTCGGGTCCGAGCTCGCGCGCCAGACAGGCCTTCACGACGTTCTCCGACCACACGCTCAGTATCAAAGACTTATTGTCGTCGCCATAATACACAACGTATCCGATTTTGCTGCCCGTGAACTTGATGACCTCTTCGAGCGCATAATTGAACAACGCTCGGATATCCTTGGTCGGATATTGGAGAATCCGCAGCAGAACGCTCACCCGATTCGCCGTCCGCGCCATCTGCAGCTCCGTACTTTTCCGTTCGGTGATGTCCACGGCAAAGCCTTCAATCATGAACGATCCGTCGCCTTGCTGATCCGTTACCCGCGCATTTATGCTGAGCCACGCTTTCATGCCGCCGCCGATCGTCACCTCCATCTCGAACGCTTTGACTCGGCCATCCGCCGACAGCGCACTCAGAAGTTCATGCCAACGCCGGGAAGTCACGCCGAGCTGCTTCTTGACATGTAAATTAAGATTGAGGGCTTCCTCGGGAGAAGAAAACCCCGTCATCCGCGCCATCGTGCCGTTTAGAATGCGGAAAAGCCCATCGGACGTGGTGGTGAAAAAACCGACCGGCGCATTCTCGAACACGGTACGAATGCCCGCTTCGCTGTCTCGCAGCGCTTTCTGCACAGCCCGCTCGACGATCAGATCCTGAAAAACCAAGACAACGCCCATGGCTTCGCCGGCGGCATTCAGGATGGGCGCTCCGCTGTCGGCGACCGGATACTCATTTCCATTGCGCGAAAGGAGAAGCATGTGGTCAGGAGACCCGACATTCGAGCCCACGCGCATCACACGCTCAACGGGACTCCCCACGCCCATCCGCGTTTTTTCGTCAATCAGGTGAAAAATCTCATCGCAAGGCCGCCCCCGCGCCTCATCCTCCGTCCAACCGGTGAGTTTTTCGGCCGTCGGATTGAGTTGGCGCACACATCCGGAAACATCCGTTACGATGAGTCCGTCACCCACGCTGTCCAGCGCCGTGCGGAACCGGTTCTCCCATTCCCGCTTCTCTTCGCGCAAACGTCCTCTCGACATCTGTTCGGCCCAAAACTTCCCGATCAGGATCGTCGCCAGCGGGCATATCAGCAGGACGGGCAGTGCGCTCTGCCGCAGGGCATCGACGGCCGGATCGGCCGGCAGCCAGAACAGCGACCCCAAAACGCCCATATGAGTCAGAACGCCTAACAGAGCCAGCCTGCGCACAGTCGGTTCGGCTTGCGAATCGGATTGGCGAAAAAAGAACACGATTCCCAGCAAGGTGGAGAAAACGATACTCGACAAGCCTGGAAACAAGCCGGGGCCTCGTTGAACAAGTTGCCCCGCCAAGGCGACAATGCCCGCAACGCCTGCGGCAAGAGGGCCGAAAAAAAAGCCGCACAGGCTGAGCATCATCGCGCGCCCATCGAAATGAACGCCGTGAACAGGAACCACGGGGTACAGCATGCCGATGACACACGCGCAACCGAAAAACAACCCCAGAAACATCGGCAAACGGCGGACCCCGACACATCGCTTCACAGCGACACAGAAAAAAATGCCGATCAGAGACAGAACCGCTATATTGCTGATCAAATCAAAAATGATCATCCGGGTGCCTCCTTGCGTTGCGCTATGTCATCGCAGAGTCCATGCACATATTAAATGATCGCCCATCGACATCCTTAGTTTATCACACATACACGATGCTCCGCAAATAAAGTTCCGAAGAGCAAACATAACGGCGCGAATCCTATCTCTCGGGAACTGGTATAGTACTCGTGTGTTCTGGAGTGGTACCAGAAAAGGCTT
>CAZTDL010000480.1:0-3916 GCA_964612775.1 uncultured Lentisphaeraceae bacterium | reverse complement strand
CCACTCCAGAAAACACGAGTACTATACCAGTTCCCGAGAGATAGGATGCGCCCACTGCGGACATGTCCCGTTCGAAGCGCTTGACAGCCCCGCACGGTTTGGGCATGCTGTGACAAGTCTCTGATTTATTCCAGTAAACGTCCTAAGCCGGATGGATTTAGAATATGAAACAGAAACGTTTCGGTTTGATAGCGAGCCTTGTCCTTTTGCACGGTTGGATTACCTTTGGCGCGGAATGGCCGGCGTTCCGAGGACCGCATGGCGACGGATCCGTGACGGGATCAAAACTTCCTTTGCACTGGAGCGAGACGGAAAATGTCCGATGGAAAATCGCCATTCCCCACTTGGGATGGTCAACGCCCGTGGTCCAGGAAAACCGCGTTTGGATGACCAGCGCGACGACAAACGGACACGATTATTTCGCCTTCTGCGTAGACGCGGACTCCGGCAAAACCCTTTTCGAGAAACACCTGTTTCACTGTGACACGCCCGAGCCTCTCGGGAACTCTGTCAATTGTTATGCCTCGCCTTCTCCCGCCATCGAACAGGGCCGCGTGTACGTCCATTTCGGCAGCTACGGCACCGCTTGCCTTGACACGGAATCGGGCGAGGTGCTCTGGAAACGCGACGACCTCGCATGCCGACATTACCGAGGCCCCGGTTCATCGGTTATTCTGTATCGCGAATTGCTCATCCTGACAATGGACGGCGTGGATGTGCAATACGTGATTGCCTTGGACAAGCGCACCGGAAAGACGGTCTGGAAAAGCGATCGCGTAATCAAATGGAACGACTTGGATGAAAAGGGACAACCGAAAAGGGAAGGGGATTTTCGCAAGGCCTTCGCCACACCGCTCGTGATCCAAGTCGACGGGAAAGACCAACTGATCAGTCTCGCATCCAGCACGATCTTCGCCTACGATCCGGGCACCGGACATGAAATTTGGAAGGTCGTCAACACGGCCTACTCACCTTCCGTCAGCCCCGTATTCAGCGACGGGCTGGTACTGGCCGTGACGGGACGAGGAACGGCGGAAATGTTGGGCATCCGTCCGGAAGGGACAAAGGACGTGACCGATTCGCATGTTGTTTGGCGCGTGGCGGGAAAGGATGTGCCGCTGACGCCTTCGCCGGTGGTGTTGGGCGGTCTTCTCTATATGTTGGCTGACCACGGCGTCATGACCTGTATGGAGGCGGCAACAGGAAAAACGGTGTGGCGAGAACGGGCCGACGGGAACTGCATAGCATCCCCCATTCAGGACGGCGAGCGAATCTACATCTTCAGCGTTTCAGGCAAAACAACCGTCATTCGGGCGGGACGCGCCTTCGAAAAACTAGCGGAGAATCGACTGGCAACCGGCTTCATGGCATCGCCTGCCGTTGCGGGAAACGCCTTGTTCTTGCGCACGAAAACGCATCTGTACAAGATTCAGGCCGAACCTTAAACGGATTGACGGAGAACAGGCAAGCACTTGCCCCTCCACCTGTTTACTGGATTTCCGGCAGAGGCACGGGCTTCCCCTCGCGCTGCATGGCGAGTTGCGCCTCAGGCTCATATACACCGTAAAAGACGGCGTTCAGGTCGATCCACGTGCCGATCCGCCGCAACTCTTCAGCAGACAGTTTCACCTCGCCATGGCCGGCCTTCAGCATCCGTACAAGGCCGCTGCCGAGCGCACCGTCCGCGCCGCCTTCGGGCGTCACCTGGATCTGATTGCGCATCGGAAAACAGCCCACAAGCGGTCGACCGCTCTTTTTCGACATGCGACGCGCCGCCTTGCCGTTCGCGTTTTTCACGTAGCACAAACTTTGATAAGAAGCCGTGAACCCCTGCTCACCTGAAACGGTGCGCGACAGATTGATCCCGCCTTTGGCTTCCTTATCATTGCGGCAACGGACGCATTTCGCATCGAAGACCGGCTGCACATTCTCAACGAAACCGTATGGCCGGCCCGACTCCGGGGTGGACGTTAATTCGGCGGCGGGACGCTTCATCGCGGCCACGACTTTGAGCGCGGCCGCGGAAACCGTCATCTTATTCTCATGGCAGCCGACGCAGGAAACCCGTTCACCCGGGATCAGGGACGTGCTGGAGCGCATGGTCCGGTAGGCGAAACCGTCCGCATCCAGCACCTGCAGCAGAATGGGTTTGCCGGCGGGCACGAGAAACCGCGCCGATCCGTCGGCCTCGACGGGCGTCACGCCCAAAATCGCCCGCGTATTCTCCTCTCCCGCCACGCCGATGCGAGGCACCATCGAGTCGCGTGTTGTTTTCGGGAAGACCTGTACCACGCGGATCTGCTTCAGAGAACCGCGGATCGCGTTAGTAAGCCCTTCATACACGTCCGAGAGAAACATCTCGCCGAGTCCGCGTTCGGCCAGAAGCGCGTTGTTGACCGACGGCAATTCTGGAGGCATCCGTCGCGGCGCGAGCGGCGTCGGACAGGTTGAGCCGATCACTCCGTCGCGATACAGCACCTCGCGATTCCCTTGGGCATCCAGCACATAAAGCCCCAACGCGTAGTCGGGATTATGCCGGGCCGGTTCATACATCAATCCGTCACGGCTATACGCCGCGAGGAACAAAGTTTCGGACAACGGCCACGGCGCGTTGTACCACTCGCCGTTCGGCCCTCGCTCGCATTCCGGATAATGTCCCGGCGTCAGCCGCGTCAGCGCCGCTTGACTGTTGTTGTCGACGGAGGGGTCGATGAGGACCACAGGACCGCCTGTGATTGCATGATGGGCAGAGGCCACACAGACGATCTTACTGCTATCGGGAATGGGCTTTGCCTGGAATGTGCAATGCGGTTTGGGCGTCTCGTTGCCCCAAACCGCCATCGGATTGGAGCCGTCCGGCCGCATCGACCAGAGGTTCTGGTGGGTGACCGCATCGCGGTCGATATAATCCCAACGCGCGAACAACAGGTGCCCGCTATTCGCGACCGACGGGAACCAGTCGTTCACGTCGTTCCAAGAGAGCTGTCGGATGCACGAACCGTCCTGATTCATGCGGAACACCGTAAAGGAATGCCAACGGTCACTGTACCCCCACCAGAAGCAGCGCGAAGTCGCGCGGCGGCGCGTGGAAACGAACGCGATTCCTCCGTCGGGAAGCCACTCTGGCATCAAATCGTCATAGATGTCATTCGTGATCTGCCGCAGCCCCGTGCCGTCCACGCCCAGTTCGTATAGGTGATAGTAGTGGTGGTTCGTGTCCGTCTCGTTGCGAGGGAGCGTACGCGGATCGAGCGCGCCGTCCGTCTCCACAAACGAGAACAGGATTTTTTTCGCGTCGTAGGAAAGACGAGGTTCAAGGAAGTTGCCCTTCGGCAGCTTACCTGCGATCAGGTCGCGACAGGCCAACGAGACCCCCGGTTTATCCAGCACGAACAGACTGCCACCGGGACGTTGACGCCAACCGAAATACTGCGCCACCTCGTGGTTCCACGACGGATTCATGCGGGTATTGAAAAGCAGACTGCCGAACGCCAGTTTCGGATCTGAGAGCAGCGCGCTCCGTTTCATCAGCCTCGCGCGCAAATAGCCAGTCCAGCCCGTGCCCTCCCGCGTTTCCGTTTTTCCCGTAAGCTGTTCCGTCCGTTTCACCTGTTCATCCAGGCAGGCGGCCAGCCGCGCATCGTCCGCAATGCCGAAAAGACCATCGTCCTGGACCCACTCGGAGACCGCAAGCAGGAACAGATCGGGGTCCGGCGCCCGCACCAGCCCGGCCACCGCCTTCGCATACGCCGTACGGAACGCCGCACCCAGCTTCGGCGCGAACGTCTCTGAGCGGGCCAACAGCTTCAATCCCTCGATCCACGTGCCGTCGTAGCGAATGACGACCGCCCGCCCGTTGCCCAACAGTTTCACGCCTTGCGGATCAGACGCCCACGTCCATTCGCCGTCACCGTCA
>CAZTDL010000479.1:0-3924 GCA_964612775.1 uncultured Lentisphaeraceae bacterium | reverse complement strand
CATACGGTCCGTATTGCGGCATCCGGCCCTCGGATAAAATACACCCTGTCGCCCATCCATCCTTTAAGAAAACCAAACTCACGGGGTGTCGTCATTTCATTCCCGCCGAGCCAAAGCGCGATTCCCAGCGCCCCCATGCTATTGGTGACAACGCCCCACTCCGCCGATCCCAAAAGCTGCGTGTCGGGTTCAAAAACTGCTGGCTTGAAACCTTTCAGATAACGTCGCTCGGGATAAAGAATCTCTGCGGTTGTTTGCGGTATACGGGAACGATAGACATCATCGACACCTTGCCACCCTTGATCGCGGCGGATACGATTACTGAAAATCGCACCATCAAAATACGGACGAACCAAAGTTCCCGCAAGAAAAGGCGGCGCACCTTCCGTTCCCTCTAAAGCGTCTTCCAACGTCAAACCTCCGAGTTGCCTCAATAACCACGCGCTGAAAGGCGTCGCGGTATTCATTGCAACTCCATAATCGTCCAATAAGCCGTCCAGCCCAACCAGCATTGCGTTCCCTTCTGCAAAACAAGTCAGTGCGAGATTCCGGTCAAGATCATCCAGTGATGTCTTTGTAAGCCGATTCAAGTTGAACTGGTCATCCTCCAGCGCGTGGCAGAACTCATGGACATAAACAAACCGTTGCAGACCCTGCATGCCCGAGCCGATCTTTTTTCCGGTCGCGTCAACATTCTCGTCCACATAGACGAGACGCTTCAGCTCCGGATCGTAATAAGCGGCGACTTGCTGGCTCATAAGCTTCAGATAGAGCGAACGCAACGAAACGTCCTGATGCAGAATACGGAATTGCCTCAAAAGAAATTCCGCATCGTTCAAAAAAGCACGATTCTCCGGCTTGTCCAGTTCCTTTTCGAAGGACACGACCATCGTCTCCTGAGTCTCTTGCTCCACCGTCACGTCATGCGTCATGGGCAGTCCTCGTAAACGGGAGGCCTCATCACGATAACCTTGAATCAGCGCCGAACGGGCCGCTTTCGGGTTGACACGAGGCAGCGACGAACACCCCGTCAGCCCCACCCAAACGAACGGGAATGAGACAGCAAGACGCCAAAAACAAAACGCCCCCAACTTCAAAACGCCAAAAATTACGCATTTATTTTCAAACATATTCACTTCCTGCTTGTAACTTGGGAAGAAATCATAAGAATTTAGACAATATACAGCAATGATAATCGTTTTTGATTATGAAACCTGAAATGCCAGACATAGAAACCAGCGATGCCGAGTTGCTGCGTTCCTTTTCGCAAGCCGAATCGACAGCCATGGACCAATTGGTGGCCCGTTATCGGCAAGCCCTTTTCTCTTGGCTTTTGGGCATGACCGGTAATCACGCCGATGCGGAGGATATGTATCAGGAGGTGTGGTTTCGGGTGATTCGCCATGCCGGACGTTTTAATGACGTATCCTTCAGGGCGTGGTTATGGAAAATCGCACGGAACCTGCTCATTGACTTCCGCCGCAAGCGGAGGCCGGACGTAAGTTTGGATGCGGTTGAGGATGAGGACGCCGTCCCTTTGGTGGATCAGTTGACCTCTCGCGAGATGGGGCCGGCAAGATCCGTGGAAATGGATGACTTGACGAAACGCGTCATGCGGGCCGTGACACTGCTTCCGGCGGTCCAACGCGACGTGTTTCTGATGGCGGGTGGAAGGAAATCTATCCTTCACCGAAATTGCGGAGACGTTGGACATTCCGTTGAACACCGCGCTGGGACGCATGCACGACGCCATGATGAAACTGAAAAAATTTGGCAGAGGAGACCCGGACATGAAAACTGAGACACCCTTCACCGATATCGCCGAACTGGAAAAAGAACTGGCGCAAATCGCACCGCTCGTGCGGCAGGGTTTCCGTCAGGTCGGCGGGCCTTCTTTACGTGTCGAGAACGCGATCCGTTCAGAGGCTCTCCGACACGCCGCAAAAAAGCAAACGCAGCGCGCTTGGCCGCTCTATCGCAGGCTAGCCGCCGTTGCGGCCGTTGCGCTGGTGCTTTTCGGGACCATTCAGGTTCACATCAGCAAACAGGCGGATATCAAAGCCGCAATCGCCAAAGCGAAAGCGTCGGATTCAGCGGATAAACAGACTCAGCCCGCAGAAGGCACCCACGGATTCGCCACACTCCTGTTGGAAATCCAAGGGTTGAACGAAGACGGCTTTTTCAGGCCTGAGGAAGCGGAACCTCTTTGGCTGTAGCCCAGAGTTGCTCAATGCCGTAATACGCACGCGCCTCGGCGGAGAAAACATGTACGACCGCATGTACGTAGTCGATGATCATCCACCCGCTGTCCGGGTCACCTGACGTCCGGTATTTGGACACCCCCAGATCGCGCATACGGCTTTGGGTTTCCGAAATCAGAGCCTTCAGATGCGGAGCCGAAGTACCGGTCGCCACAACCATATAATCCGTTACGGAAGAAATTCCCTTCACGTCGAAAACACGAATGTCTGAGGCTTTCTTCGCATCCAAAGCCAAAGCCGTTTCGATTGCAATCTGTTCTGAATTAATGGTCATGTTTTCTTCTCACCGTTCGCTGCATATAAACCGCGTTCCCTGATATACACCTCGACATCAGGACATACAAGATACCGAATCGACCGGCCTTCTGCAATTCTTCTCCGTATCTCGGTCGACGAAACATCGCAATGCCTGCCGCGGATCACATGCGACATCAGACGTTCCTTAGCATCATCCATAAACGTCAACGTATCCGCCAGCGCCGACAGATCGACCCTAGGACGTTCAACCGTGATCACATCACACAGCAGCAGCATCTCATCGATCTTATACCAGTGGCTCAACTCGCGCAGTGCGTCCCCTCCAATGATAAACGAGAAACGATCACCAGGATATTGTCCGAGCAAGGTCTTCACCGTATCCACCGCATATGAGATACCTCCGCGCTCAAGATCGAGTGAGCACGGCTCAAACAAAGGATCGTCCGCCACACTCAACCGCACCATTTCCAGCCGGTCGGCCCCCGATGCGAGGCCCGCCGCACCGACCTTAAAGGGTGACACCGAACAAGGCATCAGCAACACCCGATCCAAATTGAAAGCCTCGGCGGCCGCGCATCCGATAAACAAATGTCCGATATGAATGGGATTGAAGGTGCCGCCCAATATGCCGATATGCCTCATCTCCGATCCTCCCGTTTCACGGCCGCCCCCGATAACGCGTCAAAGAAATGCACATGTTCCAGATCAAGGGGCAATGCCACATCCGTGCCTGGCACAAAAACACGCTCAGCACCCACACGCGCGACCACACGGGTTCCCTCACCTGTCACCAGTTGAACAAAAGTTTCAGAACCCATCGGTTCAACCGCATCGACGGTGCCGCAAACGACCGCCCCCCCCTCGACCGCGTTTACGTCAGCCCCCAATGCCTCCGATCTGAATCCCAACAGCACATCATGGTTCGCGAATGGCGTCAAAGCGCGCCCCCACGCCTCCGTCACAGGCAACGGCCCCGGCGCGTAAAGAAATTGCAGCATACCCTCTCGCCGTTCGACTCGGCCACGCAAAAAATTCATGGGGGGCGTGCCGATAAAACCTGCAACAAACCGGTTGACAGGGCACCGATACACATCCAGCGGCGAAGCAACCTGCTGGATCGCGCCGCGATCCATGACCACAATCCGGTCACCCATGGTCATCGCCTCCACCTGATCGTGCGTCACATACACCATTGTTGCATCAAGCCGACGATGCAGTCGGTTCAGTTCACTGCGCATCTCCACGCGCATTTTCGCATCCAGATTGGAAAGCGGCTCATCGAACAGAAAAACCTTGGGCTTACGCACAATCGCACGTCCCACAGCCACCCGTTGCCGCTGTCCGCCCGAAAGCTGCTTAGGCAAACGCTGCAAAAGATCGCTCAATCCAAGAATATCGGAGGCCT
>CAZTDL010000478.1:0-3929 GCA_964612775.1 uncultured Lentisphaeraceae bacterium | reverse complement strand
CATTCCTCCCTTGTCGCCCTCCAGACGTGCCAAGCATTCGCAGGACGCGCCCGGCGCGAGCGCCACCCGCCAGAGCGCCACGCCGTCTCCAGTCTCATTGCGCGTTGAAGCGTAATACACCGCGTCCCCTTCCGGCGTCACGCTCGGCGTATAATCGCGCCAATATCCCTGCGTCAACACTCGCGTCTTGCCCGTTCGCCAAAGCCGCAGACCATACCCGCAGTCGGACTTCACGGCAGCGGCCTGCACCGCCGTCCCGATATGATGACCAAACGCATAAACCAACGCGCCGTCCGGCGTCCAAGCCGGATAACAGGCCTGTTCAGCACCTTCAACAACCAACGTGACTTTACCGTCCGCTAAATTGGCCACTGCAATAGCCGCGTTACCATTGCGGTCTGTTTGAAAAGCGATCCGCTTGCCGTCTGGAGACCAGACCGCTTCCGTGTCATTTCCTCTCCCAGAAGTAACCGGCACAATTCGTCCGCACTGACAAAACCACTTCGCCGTTGAGATTCGTGCATCCTGCGCGATGCATCCTCCCATAGCCAACATCAATAGGACACACCCTGTTTTATAGAACCGTCTTCCCCTTCTTTTTCTCACACTCATACATTCACCCCATCTTCATACCGAAAGCCGAATCATCCGTCGTCGCCCATTTATTCGAAGTATAGCAGTTCTGATAGCCAAAACGTTCGCAAAAATAGAATTCTATTTTTGTGTTGTTTTACGCTTGTCCGGCGTTCCTTCAATGCCCTATCATTGACTCTACAAACGCCATGATCATTAAAAACTCGAAAATGCAGTATCTGGACACGCCGGATAACCGATCCTTGGATCTGAGCAAGATCGGATTGCCGGACATTCCCGTCCTTTACTTTGTCCGGCACACATACCGTCTGGCTCCGGTCGAACCGCACTTTCACAAAGGGTGTTTCGAGATCGGCCTCTGCCTGCGCGGATCCTTCCTGCTCGAGAACAACGGCGTCCAGTATCCGATCCTCGCGGGCGAGCTGTTTCTCAACCGCCCGAACGATGTCCATCGTCTGTTGGATTACCCCAAAGGAACCGTGCTTTACGGCTTGCTTCTGCGGACCGAAAGTCCGAAAGGCTGTTTTCTCCGCTTCACCAAAGCAGAGAGCAGAGAAATCCGCAATCGGCTCCTGCAGCTCCCCGCTTGCCTGACGGTCAATTCAACGCCCATCAAGCACGCCTTTATCGAACTTTTCCGACTGTACAGGACCTTGCAGGGACGCTATCGCACGCTGTGCATGACGGCGGTCTGCATGAATCTCGTTACCAGTTTGCTGGAGACGTCGCGACAGGAAACCTCGCCTTCCCACGCGGACAGAATCACCGCGTTGATCGACGCCATGCGGCGGCAGCCCGAGAAAGATTACGACATCGACACGCTCGCCCATCAGGCCGCGCTGTCGCCCTCACATTTTATCAACCAGTTCAAGCGCCTGACCGGCCTGCCGCCTCATCATTTCCTGCTCAAGTGCCGCCTAGAGGAAGCCAAACAGCGGCTGCGCAAGACGCATCTCTCCGTCACGCGCATCGCGCAGGATCTGGGGTTCTGCACGTCCCAGCATTTTTCCACGCATTTCAAACGCGCCACCGGCATGAAACCGCTCGCCTGGCGGAAACAGTCCCATTCATCCTAAAAAGATTGAATGGCCGCAGGGAACGCAAAGAAAGAGATGAAGCATACGAATCGTATGCTGTTTTTCGTTACTCTGCGTTCCTTGCGTTCTTTGCGGCTAATCGCTAACGGCCTTTTTATTCAACCATAGCACCGCTGGCCGCGCGACCACGTCTGCCGGGGCGTCAGATCGCTGTTCCACAGCACCGCGTCCGCATCCTGCCCGATGTCTAGCCCCCCTTTGGCAAAGAGACCGGCAATGCGCGCGGGCGTAGAGGTGCCCATCCGCCAGATGTCCGCCGCATCTCCGTCCACCCAATTCAGCACATTCGCCATGGCGACATTCAGCGTAAGCGCACTCCCGGCCAGTGCGCCGCACGCCCGATGGCCGGCCGCCGCGATCCGCGCGCCGTTTCCGGGTTCCACACGAACCGGATAGCCCCACGGCGTGTCGTAAACGCCGGGCGGCAGTCCCGCGCCGATATTGGCATCGCTGATGACCGCCACGCCCGCCGTCGTTTTAGCCCGAACCGCCAGTCGGATCGCCACAGGATCGACATGGCATCCGTCCGCGATAAAATCGACCGTTGCCGCCGGATCGGCCAGATACGTCTCAACGGCTCCGCACGGACGCACGCCCGGATCGTTTTCAGGCGAAACGGGAAACACGTCGTACAGATGCGTCGCATGGCGCGCGCCCGCCGCAATCGCCGCGCGGCTCTGCGCCACCGTCGCACGGGTATGCGTGACGAACGGAACAACGCCCTTTTCGCGAAGCCGTACGATAACCGGAAGGATGTTCGGCGTATCCGGACTGAGCGACATCGCCCATACGCGATTTCCACAGGCGGCCAGCAACTCGTCAAGCAGACCGACATCGCCGCGCAGCACTTCGCAACTGGCCCCCGGAATCGCGACGAACGGACCTTCGAGATGCAGCCCCGGCATCGTGACCTGTTCCGCCCGGTCAAGCGCGGCGGAGATTTCGGCGAGACTTTCCATCATTGACCGATCCCGCTTCGGCACCAGCGTCGGCAACACCGTCGTAACGCCGTACGCCGCGAAACAGCGCGCGGCTTCCAGCAGATCCTGCGGTCCGTTGTCAAAACTGTACCGCCGGATTCCGTGCAGGTGCAGATCGATCAGCCCCGGCGTGAGAAGCCGCCCCCCGCCGTCCACGACCTCGTCGCCCGGAAGCGGAGCGGAAGCGCCCACTGACGCGACGCGTCCGTTTTCAAACCGGATCGTCGTATCGACAATGTCTTTCCCGGGGAAAACGACCTTAGCGTTACGGATAAACGTTCCCATACGTCTCAGTACCCCTTGTTCCAATCGGGTTCGATTCTGCCGGCGATCGTATCGGACACATACGCTTCGCCGGGTTTCAGCTGGATGATGGAATCCGGCACCTGCGGCGTCACGGGGCCGAAGAGACAGAGCCGGGCCGTCAATTTCTGCCACGAAGTATCGGTCCCGCGAATGGAAATACTGTAGGATCCGATCCGATGTTTCGCGGCCAGCACCTGCGCGGGACCGATCGTCGCGGCTTTCGGCGGAACCGATGCGGTGTCGCCTGCGCCGCCGAAGCTCCCATGCAGGGAATTTTGCGCCAGCGTGAACGGACTGAGCGTCACAATCCCCGGCCCCCACGCCATAAACGCCTCCAAATCTTTCGGCACCTCCGGCGCGTCCGGCTCGACGAAGGCGACGTGCCCGGTCCATCCCGGCCCCATATAGCAGACATCGGCGCCGCCCAGATCGGCGAGCCGTTTGCCGTAATCGGGAAACGTCTCGTTGGTGAGCCCGATCATCTGGCTCTCAGACGGACGCAGGTCGGGATCGATCTTGGAGTAGAAGTATTTCTTCAGCGCGTGCGTAAATCCGTACGGCCAACTCTCCGGCGCAATATTTCCATCCTGATCGGCATACTCGTCCATGTTGAACGTGTACAGCCGGCGACAGTCGACGCGGCAAATGTTGATCAGATTCGCGACCTTCTCATACAAGGGCCACGGCTGCGGCAGAATCAGCACCAGCGGCTGATCGGCGTCCGACGCCTGTTTAATACGGGTAAAGATATCGACGGCCATGTCGAATTCAACGCCGACATGCACCTTGAGATTGGGATTGGGATACTGTCGGAAGTCCTCCGGTCCGATCTCGCGCATCCGTTCCAATACCGCCTTGTCGCGAAAAGGAACATACGGCGAAGGATCATAGTGAAATTCAGGTGTCTCAAACGTGCGCATAAACAAATTTCCTTTCTGAAATAAGACAATCG
>CAZTDL010000477.1:0-3931 GCA_964612775.1 uncultured Lentisphaeraceae bacterium | reverse complement strand
AGCCGGCTTCTGCACCGCCGTCTCGGCCTTTGACGTCTCCGCATCCGCCTTTTTCTGACCGGCGCCTTCCATATCGGCAGGAATCGGATCACGCTGATCCGCAGGTTTCGCGCGCCACTTGAAATAGCCCAAAGCCACTTCAGGGAAGAGACAGTACGAAAGAATATCCTCCTCCTTCTCGATCAGCTTCGGCTCAATTTGCGCCGCCGCCTCGGCCAGTCCCGGCTTGAGCAGGTCAGCCGGACGGCAAGTCACAGGCTTTTCGCCATTCAGAATCTGCTTGGCAAGCTTGGGGTTGATCGCCGCAGGCGAACGTCCGTAAAGGCCCTTCACATAACCGCGCGTCTCCTGCGTCACCATCTCATAACGCTTGCCGGCCAGCACGTTGAGTACCGCTTGCACGCCCACAATCTGACTCGTCGGCGTGACGAGCGGAGGATAACCCATGTCGGCACGTGTCCGCGGCAGCTCCTCAAGCACTTCAGGCAGGCGGTCCAAGGCGCCCTGCTGTTCCAATTGCGAGCGAAGATTCGAAATCATGCCGCCGGGAATATGATGTTCCAGCACATCCGCATCCACCGACTCAACCTTGCCTGCCGACGAAGGCTCACGCAACTTCTTAAGCGCCTTAAAGTGGGCATTCGCCTTGGCGACCAGCTTATGATCCAGACCGGTGTCATAGCCCTCGGCTTCCAGAATCGCCACAAGCGTCTCGGTCGGAGGCTGCGATGAAAAGCCCGACATGGTCGAAACGGCCGCATCGAGCGCACCCGCGCCGGCCTTGACGGCCGACAGATACATCGCAACAGCCATGCCGCTTGTCATATGGGAGTGGATCTGAACGGGAACGCTCACGGCTTTGACCAGTGCGCCGACCAACTCGGTGGCCGCAGCGGGCGTCAGAATGCCGGCCATATCCTTAATGCAAAGCGTATCGATGCCCATCGCCTCTTGCTCTTTGGCGATGCTGATGAAATTTTCCACCGTGTGCACGGGACTAAAGGTATAACAGATCGTGCCCTGAGCGTGACCGCCGTACTTTTTGACAGACTTGATCGCTTTCTCGAGGTTGCGCGTGTCATTCAGCGCATCAAAAATACGGAAAATATCCATTCCGTTTTCGCACGCGAGCGCGATAAAGCGCTCCACCACATCATCCGGATAATTCTTGTAACCGAGAACATTCTGTCCGCGCAGCAACATCTGTAACGGGGTCTTCTTGCAGACCGTCTTCAGCTGACGCAGACGCTCCCAAGGATTCTCGCGCAGAAAGCGCAGACAAACATCAAACGTGGCCCCGCCCCAACACTCCAACGAATAATAACCCGCGTTGTCGACCTCTTCGGCGATCGCGAGGATATCGTCTGTCCGCATCCGCGTCGCCCACAGCGACTGATGGGCATCACGCAGAGTCGTGTCGGTGATACGGATACGGGGTTTCGCGGCAACCGCAACGGATGCTGTCTTCTTCGTAACTGCTTTTTTCATAAACGGCTATTTCTCCAATACCCTTTGGTAGTCAAAACAGAGTCTAATTGTGACATTTTTTTAATAAATGTCACGTTCGAATTTTCACCTGCCGAACCGCACGCGTCTCCGATGCCGAAATCACATCGGGGTGCGTTCCATAACCTGAAAAACGTTTCCCACATGCATCGCCAAGGAAACCGCGCTCAACGAGGTCTGGCTCTCGGCCAAAGCGGCCGCGTCACCTGCCGCGCCGTGGGCCCACACCGCAAGGGAAGACGCGCATACCGCATTCCGTCCCTGCCCCCAGAGGCCTCCGATCATTCCCGCCAGAACGTCGCCCATGCCGCCGCTGGCCATCCCGGGATTCCCCGTCCGGTTCAGCCATGGAACGCCGCCCGGCTCGCACACCAGCGATCCCGCGCCTTTAAGAACCACAACCGCCTGATAACGGTCCGCCATTTCTCGCACGGCCGACAGCCTGTCGTCTTGTATATCCCGTATCGTCGCGCCCAACAGTCGCGCCGCCTCCCCCGGATGAGGCGTGAGCACCACTTGCTGGCCCGCGCGCGGCCGCCACCCCTCCGCCTGCAGGGCGGCCAGCACATTGAGCGCATCGGCATCCAGCACAAGTTTCGCAGAACAGGTCGCAAGCAGGTGCGCGATCAGACCGCGAACGCGCTCTGACGTGGTCATGCCGGGCCCAGCGACGACCACATCATACTGAGCCAGATCAACGCCCCACGCCTTCAGCGCATCGACGGAGAGATCGCCCTGCGGCGTTTCCAACACGCTCACCATCGCCTCAGGAACCAGCGCAGCAGCCGCACACGCGCTTTGAGCAGGCACCGCCAGCGTGACCAGACCCGCGCCGCATTTGATCGCTCCCAGCGCAGCCAGAACCGGGGCATGCGCAAACCCCGCCGCACCGCCAAGAACGCAAAGGTGGCCGAAGCTTCCCTTATGGGCATCCCAAGCGCGTCTGCCAAAGGCCCGCGCCAATTCAGGACGGGCGATCAATCGGCAAGGCTCATCTTTCGCTCCCCTATCGCAAATCTCATCCGTGATCCCGATATCCGCCACAACCAGATGCCCCGCCAGCTCGGCCTGGCCCTGATTCAGAAAGCAGCGCTTAGGGCGGGCGAAAGTCACCGTGACATCCGCATGCACAACGGCACCCGCAGCCTCTCCCGTATCGCCGTTCATGCCTGACGGCAGATCGACCGCCACCACCAACGCATGCGCCCTCATTCTGTTGATCCACCGGATAGCCTTCTCTGCCGAGCCCGTCGGAGCGCCGTTGCACCCTGTTCCGAGCACACCGTCCACAATAATCCCATGCCGCACGGCCGTCTCGGAACAAATCGCGACATCCTCAAGCCAGCTCTCCGCCGAAGCCAGCACGACATACGGAACCCCGGCGGTACGCATTTCATCCCACGCCTCGCGCGCCGCCCCCTTGAGAGATGCGGGGACACACGTCATCACCACCTGCACCGGAAAACCATCCTCATACAAACACCGCGCGGCCACGCACGCATCACCACCGTTATTGCCATGTCCGGCGACCAGAAAAACGCTCTTGACGCCTCGCAGCGCCGCAACCGTTTCAACGACACGGGCCAACTCCGTTCCAGCGCGGGTCATCAGCACCGTATCAGGAAGATTCAATTCCGAAATGGCGGCGCGGTCAGCCGTCCGCATCTGCTCGACCGTCAAAAATTTCATGATGCCGCTCCGTTGTCGGTCCCGCGCCCGGAACGCGACACGATTTTCTCGAAACGCTCCGCGGCATTACGAACGAACGTCCGTTTTTCCCGATAACGCCCAGGATAAAAAGCGCCCTTAAACCCCGCCATAACAAGCCGCTTGAAGGCGGGAATATCCAACTGGCACGCATCAGATACGAGCGCGAGTTCCCGGTTGATGTTCGTATGCGAAATCAGCGTGTTATCGGTGCCGACCGCTACGGCCATACCGTAATCGAGCATCTGCTTAACCGGATGATTGCGAATGTCCCCCTCCATCTCGGGTATCGTCTGAAGATTACTGGTCGGGCAGACCTCGATCGTCACGCGCATCGTGGCGATATACTCAGCCAACGCCTCAGCAAACGCATCCTTATCGGTGATCGAGACATCCCTGATCCGCTCCGGCGAGAACAGAAAGGTGCCGTGTCCAATCCGTTCCGCGTGGCAACGCGTGATCGCCTCGTAAATCGACTCAGGCCCATAGGCTTCCCCCGCGTGTACGGTTTTCCTGATGAAGTGGCGATGCGCTTCCTCATATGCGGCATAGTGATGCCCCGCCGGATAGCCGGCCTCCTCACCCGCAAGATCAAAGCCCATCACGGGCACGCCATGACGCTCGCGCGCCACCACGGCCGCACGCGCCGCCTCCAGCGAGGCGATCGCGATGATCTCCTTATGCGCCATACCCGGCAGGACATCCAGCAAACGGTCGA
>CAZTDL010000476.1:1042-3939 GCA_964612775.1 uncultured Lentisphaeraceae bacterium | reverse complement strand
TGAGCGGGGAAAGCACATCATGGGTTACAAACAGTACATCTTGGTTTGCGGCGGTACGGCATGCGAGTCCAATCAGGGTATCGCGCTGTTCAACGCGCTGAAAAAGGCCGTCGAAGAGAACGGACTGGTCAATGATGTCTAGGTCGTGCGCACCGGCTGCCTCGGATTCTGCGAAAAAGGGCCGATCGTCAAAGTTCTGCCGCAGGACACGTTCTATGTTGAAGTGAAGCCCGAAGACGCGGCTGTCATCGTCAAAGAGCACATCATCAAGGGCCGTGTCGTATCTCGCCTGCTCTACGACAAGAATCAAAGCAAAATCAACGTCGGTATCGAAGGCATCGATTTCTACCAGAAGCAGTTTCGCATCGTGCTGCGCAACTGCGGCGTAATCGACCCGACGAAGATCGACGAGTATATCGCCCGCGACGGCTACAAGGCGCTCGAGAAGGCGCTTTTCGAGATGAAACCGCAGGACGTGGTCGACGAAGTGTCGAAGTCCGGTCTCCGCGGACGCGGCGGCGCAGGTTTCCCCACCGGAAAGAAATGGTCGTTCGCGGCCATGCAACCCGCCGGCCAAAAATACATGGTCTGCAATGCGGACGAGGGCGATCCGGGCGCCTATATGGATCGCTCAACGCTTGAAGGCGATCCCCACTCTGTGTTGGAAGCCATGGCGATCGCCGGCTACGCGATCGGTGCCGACAAAGGCTTCATCTATATCCGCGCGGAATATCCGCTCGCGATCGAGCGTCTTGAGACCGCTATCGCGCAGGCCAGAGAATATGGCCTTCTCGGCAAAGACATCCTCGGCAGCGGCTTCTCGTTCGACATCGAACTCCGCTTCGGTGCCGGCGCGTTTGTCTGCGGTGAAGAGACCGCCTTGCTCGCTTCGATTGAAGGCAAGCGCGGCATGCCAACGCCGCGTCCTCCTTTCCCGGCCGTCAAGGGCCTCTGGGGCCGTCCGACGGTCATCAACAACGTCGAGACGTTGGCCAATATCCCCGTCATCCTGAACAAGGGCAGCCTGTGGTTCAGCAAGATCGGAACGGCCACCTCCAAGGGCACCAAGGTTTTCGCCCTCACCGGCAAAATCAACAACTCCGGGCTGATCGAAGTGCCGATGGGCACGACGCTGCGCGAAATCATCTTCGACATCGGCGGCGGCATCCGCGACGGCAAAGCCTTCAAAGCGGCGCAAACCGGCGGTCCCTCAGGCGGCATGATTCCCCCGCAGTTTCTCGACACGCCGATCGACTACGAGAATCTCGGGAAAATCGGCTCGATCATGGGTTCGGGCGGTCTGATCGTCATGGACGAGGACGACTGCATTCCCAACATCGCGAAGTTCTACCTCGATTTCACGGTCGATGAATCTTGCGGAAAATGCGCGCCTTGCCGTATCGGCGGCCGCAAGCTGCTGAACTACCTCGATAAAATCTGCAAGGGCGAGGGCACGTACGACGACATCGACAACATGAAAATCATCAGTGAGGCGATGGCCCGCGCGTCCTTGTGCGGCCTGGGCCAGACGGCCTCGAACCCCGTCCAGTCCAGCCTCCGTTATTTCATGGACGAACACAAAGAGCACATCGATGAGCAGAAGTGCCGCGCGGGCAAGTGCAAGAACCTGCTGCGCTACACCATTGATAAGACGAAGTGCGTCGGTTGTACCGCCTGCGCCCGTGTCTGTCCCGCAACCGCCATCGTCGGCGAACGGAAACAACCGCACACGATCGACACCGCAAAGTGCATCAAGTGCGGCCAATGCTTTGAGGTCTGCAAATTCCACGCCGTCACTCGCGCGTAATCTGAAAGGTCTTTTGCTATGTCCAACATGGTTCAAATTGAAATAAACGGTATCCCGGTCGAAGTCCCGGCCGGGACCTCAATCTTGAATGCCGCAAAAGCGGTCCATATCAAGATCCCCACACTCTGCTACCATCCGGATCTCAAACCTTGGGCCGCCTGCGGCATCTGCGTGGTGCGTACGGCCGGATCGCCGAAGCTGCTTCGCGCCTGCTGCACAGACGTCGCCCCCGGCATGAAGATCACGACGCACGACGCGGACATCGTCCGTGTGCGCCGCACCGTGCTTGAACTGATCCTCTCGAATCACCCGAACGACTGTCTGCAGTGTCCGCGCAACGGAAATTGCGAGCTTCAGAAACTTGCGGCTGATTTCGGCATTCGGGACATTCCCTTTCCGACAGATGTTCCCAAAATCCCCGTCGACACATCGACGCCCTCCATCGTCCTCAACCAGGAAAAATGCGTCAAATGCGGACGTTGCGCCATCGTCTGCCAGCAGATGCAGAACGTCTGGGCGTTGGAGTTCATCGGCCGCGGTGAAAAAACCCGTATGGCCCCTGCCGCCGACGTCACGCTCAACGAATCGCCGTGCATCAAGTGCGGCCAGTGCGCCGCGCACTGCCCGGTCGGCGCAATCTACGAGCGCGACGAGACTCGTAAAGTCTGGGACGCGCTCCGCGATGCCGACAAATACTGCGTCGTCCAAATCGCTCCCGCCGTGCGCGTCGCGATCGGCGAAGCATTCGGCCTGCCGCCCGGCAAACTGATGACCGGCGAGACCTATGCCGGATTGCGCCGTCTGGGATTCAAGGCCGTCTTCGACACGAACTACAGTGCCGACGTGACCATCATGGAGGAAGGGTCGGAATTCATCAACCGTTTCACCAAGGGCGGGACACTTCCGCTGATCACCTCCTGCTGCCCGGCGTGGACCGACTGGATGGAAAAGTACGCGCCTGACTTCATGGACAACTTCTCCACGGCCAAGTCCCCGCAGCAAATGTTGGGCGTGCTCTCGAAAACTTATTATGCCGAGAAAATGGGCGTCGATCCCTCCAAGATCTTCATGGTCTCGGTGATGCCCTGCA
>CAZTDL010000476.1:0-1032 GCA_964612775.1 uncultured Lentisphaeraceae bacterium | reverse complement strand
CGAGATTTCCCGCAGCGAGAACATGTTCGCGAGCGGTCATCAGGACATCGATGTGGTACTCACCACCCGAGAGTTGGCTCGCATGTTCAAGAGCTCCGGCATCGACTTCACGAACCTCGAGAAAGAAGAGGCCGACTCGATTCTCGGCGACTACACCGGCGCCGGCACGATCTTCGGCGTTACCGGCGGCGTGATGGAAGCCGCGCTGCGTACCGCCTACTGCCTGATCACCGGCGACGCGCAACCGCCCACGATCGAATTCCAGACCGTCCGCGGCATGAACGGCGTCAAGGAAGCGGAGATCGATATCAAGGGCATCAAGGTCAAGATCGCCGTCGCTCATCAGATGGGCAACGTCGAACAAGTCCTCGACACGATCCGTGACGACCGTAAGGCCGGACGCAAGCCCCGCTATGACTTCATCGAAGTCATGGCGTGCCGCGGCGGCTGCATCGGCGGCGGCGGACAGCCTACCGGCGCAACCGACGAGGTTCGTAAGGCCCGTACCAACGGCCTGTACACGGATGACGAGAAGTGCAACCTCCGCATGTCACATCTGAACCCGCAGGTTCAGAAGCTGTACGCCGAGTATCTGGACAAGCCGCTCAGCGAAAAGGCCCATAAGCTTCTGCACAACCACTACCACGCGAAGAAAATCTACGCGAAGTAAGCGGTGCGGTTGAAGCGATTGAAGGCGGAATGATGCGTTTGTTCCCCGAACGCGGGACGCGATGATAAAAACATCGCGTCCCTTTTTTTTGTTAACTCTTACCCCGCATTACTTACGGACACGCGAACTCGGGGTTTTCGTATCCGTCTCGGATAAGCCCCGCCGCGAACCGGAAATCGAAAGCGTTGAAATCCGACGGCATGAGACCTGCGAAATCCGGCTCCCTCTGCGCCATCCTTGCCTTTTGATCGCCGTTTGGAAAAGGATGCCCCGTTGTTTCCCGGCCGTCCACACGCCGACGCCTACGCCTCTCCGCAACCACGTCATCACTCGGCCCGCGAGAACCTTGCGGCGGGAAAATG
>CAZTDL010000475.1:0-3940 GCA_964612775.1 uncultured Lentisphaeraceae bacterium | reverse complement strand
CGGGGCCGGTGGTGCGTTCACGGATCAGCGGATTGGCGGGGTTTGAGAACTGGTCGGGCATGAAAAACTGGCCGGAGTTTTGCGTGAGCAGGTCTTTCGCCTTCTGCACGGCACCCGACATGCCTGTTTCGGCCGGCGTGAGAATGAGCTGCGCGCCCATGGCGGCCAGCACGCGGCGTCGCTCAATGCTCATGCTTTCCGGCATGGTCAAAACCACGGGGTATCCTCGCGCGGCACCGACCATGGCGAGCGCGATGCCCGTGTTTCCGCTGGTCGGCTCCACGATGGTCATGCCCGGCTTGAGCGTGCCGTCGCGCTCGGCTTCCCATACCATGGAGGCGGCGGTGCGGCACTTGATGGAATAGGAGGGGTTCCGGCCTTCGACCTTCACGAGCACGGTCGCTGGCAATCCTCGGGCAAGTTTGTTCAAGCGTACCAGAGGTGTATTTCCGATCGAAAGCGAATTGTCTGTAAATACGTTCATGGCAGACTCCTTCAATGGCATACCAGTATATCTGATCCGTCGGAGATGAAAAAGGCCTGAATGCGATTGAATCGGGTGCGATGTGCCTTTCTTCGAAAAAGCCGTGTTACCCGCGGTATTTTTCCAACAGGTCGTGCACTTGGATTTTCCGGGAAATCGGGATGATCCAGTTTTCGTAAAGCTCGGCGATTTTTTGCGGCAGTGCGCCGGACACGTGTTGCTCGCGCGACATGTCGAGAATCCGGGCGATCACCTCGGCTTCGACCGTGTGGTTGGTGATCGCCTCCTCCATCTGGATCGGATCGCGATTCTGCAAGGGGATCCGAAGCGCTTCTGGAATTTCTTCGAGTTTGAGCGCGGCAACGTGAACGGCCAGGTTGAGCCGCTGCACAAGCGCGTTCATGCAGTTGGCGTCGGCCGCGATGCATTTTCGGCAGTCCTCGTCGGCTCCCGGCTCGCAGAGTACGGGCAGGAGGGCGTTCACGTAGAGGGGCCGCAGGATATGCGCGCGTCCGGCAATGGTGACTGAGACTCCGAACCGCGTGGCGGTTTCTACGGCGGACAACGGACTCTTACGCTCGTTATACAGCTCCGGGTTGATTTTGAATGCGGCGCGTCCGCAAAAGGCTTTGACGAGCGTCTCGTCCAAGGAGGCGATGATGTTGCGAAGTTGTGAGAGCTTGTTCATTGGGTAAAGGAAAGGATGGCGGGGTGAAAACGGGTGAGGGTTAATGAAGGATGCAGTATAACAGCATTCCGGGCTTCCACGATGCCCTTGTTTCGGTTAATTTACGGGGTAAGTGCCGATTTTTCGGCCTGATTCCGAGAGCGCCAGTACCAGGCGCCAAGAGGCCTCGGCGGCGGGCGACTTCCAATCCGTGGCGGCTTCAATGAAGAAACCGTATTCCCACGGGCGTCCCGGAAGCGGTCGGCTCTGGATGAACGTCAGGTTGACGCCGGAGGCGTCGAAAGGCGCCAACGCGTGCAATAACGCGCCGGGGCGGTTGCCGATCACGAGATAGATGAGGGACCTGATTTCCGTTGAAGAAGCCGCCGGCGATGCGTGCCGGCGACGGGCGGTGATCACGAAAAACCGCGTGACGTTTTCGCTGCTGTCCTGAAGGTTTTTCTTCAGGATGGTCAGCCCGTTGATGTGCGCGGCTGCGGCGGTGGCCAATGCGGCGCAGCCTGTCTCCGCAGCGGCGCGGCGCGCGGCTGCGGCGGTGCTCGGCTCGGGGTGAAGCGCCACGTGGGGCAGCAGTTTCTGCAAGGTCGCGCGGCATTGGCCCAGCGCCTGAGGATGGCTGTAAACGCGCTGAATATCGCTCAGCCTCTTGACTCCCTTGCCGGCCAGCAGGTGGTGGCGGACGGGAATAGAGAAGCTTTCGAGAATCGTGATTTGCGGGTGTGCCGAGAGCTGGTCGAGGGTCTGCGTGACCGGCCCTTCGCTTGAGTTCTCAACCGGCACGATGGCCTGCGGCCGCGGATGGGCCTTGGCATTGCAGAGCCGGTCCAGCACGTCGTAGTGAGAGAGACACGGAAGGAGTCGCGCTTTTTCTCCGAAGTGCTGAAGCGCGGCTTCGTGCGAGTGCGTGCCTTCCGGTCCTAGATAAAGAATCGTGTTCATAAGATGAAGTATGCGTCCGTGTTAAGCGTTAAGTGCCGCGGAAGCGGCGCAGTCGCGTTTCCGTTGCTCGCGGGCCAGCGCGATCCAAGGTTCGAGGTCTTTCAGGAACTCGCCGAACGTGGAGGATTCGAGCTGCTGCGAGGCGTCGCTGAAGGCGTTGACCGGATCGGGGTGCGCTTCGACGATCAGACCGTCCGCGCCGGCCGCCAGCCCCGCTCGGGATAAAGCGGGGACGAGGCTGCTGACGCCGGCCGCGTGACTGGGGTCAACCATCACGGGGAGATGGGAAAGCTGTCGCGCGACGGCCACAGCGCCGATGTCGAGCAGATTCCGCGTCGCTTTGTCGAAGGAACGGAGCCCGCGCTCGCAGAGCACCACTTGCGGGCAACCGTTCACGACGAGGTATTCGGCGGCGGTCAGCCACTCTTCGATTGTGCTGGCCATGCCGCGTTTCAAGAGCACGGGTTTGCCTGCGTGGGCGAGGTGTTCGAGCAGATCGTAATTCTGCGCGTTACGGGCGCCGATCTGGAACATGTCGGTGACCTCGCTCAGAATCTCGATTTGCGCGGGACCGGGTACTTCCGAGACCATGGCGACGTCGAATTCGGTTTTGATGTCTCGCATGATTTTGACGCCGTCGAGTTTCAGCCCCTGGAAATCATAGGGCGATGTGCGCGGTTTGAAAGGCATGGCGCGGCTGATCTTGATCCCGCACGCGGTGAGGTCGACAACGGCGGCGCGGAACTGGTCATAGCTCTCGATGGCGCAGGGGCCGGCGATAACCTGAATGTTGCCGCCGCCGATGAGGGTGCCTTTGACGTTCACGACCGAGTCGGGGTGGTGGTATTCACGCGAGACCAGCTTGAACTTTTTCTGAACGGGAAAAACGGATTCGACCGCCGGCAGGTTGTTTAGGGCTTCGAGCGAACGGTTGCTGAGCTCATCGCCGATGCAGGCGATGACCGTCTGCTCGACACCGCGGATGATGCGCGGCTGATAGCGCAGGGAACAGACAAGGTCGCTGACAGTGGCAATGTCGGTTTCCGAGGCGTGACGTTTGAGTACGATGATCATGGGTATCTTCTTTCGTGTTAGGTGAGCATAAAACAAAAAAACCGCGTGTCCGTTGCCGGACACGCGGTTCATTTCAAGTCATTTTCCGATTTACAATAGCTTATCGGATCGACCCGAACCGTGTGTCCGGCGATCTAAAATAGCTAAAGTAAAAGTATGCGCGCTTGGTGCTCATAATGTGAACGGGGCGTATTTAAGCGTTTCCGTTTCCGAAAGTCAAGTGGGGCGATCATGTTTTTTTAATCATAAAAATCAATCCGCTCGCACTTTGCTCTTGAAAGAGGAGGGGGCTTTCGCGTATGATGCCCGCCTCTTTTGTATCAAACCATTGTAGCACGGAGAGGTGGCCGAGTGGCTGAAGGCAGTGGTTTGCTAAACCGCCGTATCGGATAAAACCGGTACCGGGGGTTCGAATCCCCCCCTCTCCGCCATTATTCACCGAAACCTCCTGATTTCATAATGAGATCAGGAGGTTTTGCTTATTCACCGCCTTTTCCCGTCAAAACGGCGGAAGATACCCATGAGCGGGGAGACCGGCCAGAACCCCGGCACCGCGAGTCCGCCGCGTCCGGTCTCGTCGACCAGTTGCGAGAGGCCGTCGCCGAGACGTTCTATTGACGCCAAACCTCGAAAGTGAATCCGTTGCACGTCACGGTATCGGTCTGCATCACTTTGAAAACCCGGAAATCATCCCGTAAGCCGAAATCAAAAACGGTCGCGAATTGCTTTCCTACGCCAACGACCAGCCCCATGGG
>CAZTDL010000474.1:0-3947 GCA_964612775.1 uncultured Lentisphaeraceae bacterium | reverse complement strand
GACGATGAATCGATTGATACGGACTACGGCGGCGGTCGTCGTCGGACTGACTTTGTGGACATCAGGCGAGGAACCGCGGGTGTTGGCCTTTTGGGATTTTTCAAAGGAAGAGGACAGGGAGTGGACCCGTCACGCGAATTGCAGCAAGGACGTTTTAATCGAAGACGGCGTTCTGAAAGGCACGATGACGGGATGGGATCCCTTTCTGACAAGCCCCGCTTTTACCGTTGACGCAAAGGCTGGACAGTTTGTTGAGATACGCGCGAAAACGACGGCAGGGGGTGACGGCAACTTGTTTTGGGTCCCCGTGGGGGCGACGGGTGCGCAGCAGAAATGGTCTGTTTCCATGGATTGGATTGGGGATAACGAGTGGCATGAGTATCGTGTGTACCCGTTCTGGCAGGGCGAGAAGCGAATCGCTCGTCTGCGTATGGATTTTGCCGTGCCGCGCAATGATGCGGGAACATTCGAGGTCGACTGGATACGGATAGGCGATGCGATTGTTGGCTCAACATCCAATCGCGCGTGGAGCGGAGCATCGTTGACCTCTTGGTCGCCGATCAATGGCGCGACGGTGGCGGAACAGGATGGCGCGACGGTGTTCGTCTCGAAGACATTGGGTGGCGCGTTGGCGAGTGATAATCTGAAAATACCGGCTGCTGAAGCGTTTGTGGTCGCAGTCGAAATGGCGGCGAAAAAAGGAGACTCCGGTTGTGTTATGTGGGCATCGGACTCGGTAAGCGGTTTGCAGCGCAAGAATTTCAGAATTAAACCCGACGGTGCGTTTCATACGTACAACATTGATCTGGGGAGTCAAAAGAACTGGACGGGAAATATCGTTCTGCTTCAACTTGCTCCTGTTTTGGGCAATTATGCGAAAACGCTCATTCGTTCAGTCAAGGTGTCTGATGAACCACAGGGAGGGGCCGACGTTTCGGTAAATCAGGTGCGACTGGCGGACGCCATTAACCGTGCGGGACGTCCCCTGTCGTTTCTGATTCAGTTCAGCAATACGGGCGGCCAAGATGCCAAGAACATCACCCTCGATGTCAAAAAATGGCCCCGCGGTGTAAGCGTCTTGTCTGCACCGGGATGGGAAAATGTTCCCGAAATTCCGGCGTCTGGGATCGTCACACATACGATTCGGATTATGGCGAAAGACGCGGTGTCCGGCGATGTCGAGCTGACTTTATCGGGTGACGGGATATCCGGTCAACGCGTGAACGTTCCGATTGAGGTGCTTCCCGATCGTAAACTGAAAAAAAGCGACTATGTGCCAGTACCAAAGCCTGTACAGAGTGATTATGAGATGGGTGCGTTGTATATTTCCCCGGCTGGTCAAAGATTGATGCGTGGTCGCGCATTTGGCCTGTGGCGCCGGAACGTAAGCCGGTGCTGGGATGGTA
Organism: uncultured Lentisphaeraceae bacterium; assembly: GCA_964612775.1. GTDB lineage: Bacteria > Verrucomicrobiota > Kiritimatiellia > RFP12 > UBA1067 > DAOPZC01. The sequence goes on along the minus strand of CAZTDL010000474.1, from coordinate 2,541 downwards.
TGACGAAGCGAATCCGGAAGTGATGGATTGGCAGATCAAATGGGCTGTTGAAAACGGTTTGAAGTTTTTTCTTGTGGACTGGTACTGGCATCAGGGCAATCAGCATCACGATCATTGGATCAAGGCTTTTCAGCAGGCACGGTATAAATCGTATCTCAAATGGGCAATGATGTGGGCAAATCATAATGCGGCAGGCAGCCATTCGGAAGATGATCAGCGCCGGGTGACGCAGTTCTGGATCGCGAACTATTTCAACACTCCGGAATACTACCGCATTGACGATAGGCCCGTGGTCATGATCTGGAGCCCGCAAAACATGAATCGCGATATGGGCGGTGAAAACGGATGTAAGCGTCTTCTTGAGATTTCGCGGCAAATGGCCGTTGCGGCAGGTTATAAGGGTATCTATTTTATCGCGATGAAGTGGCCCGAAGCCGCCTGTGATCCTAAGGTCGTTCAGGGATACAAAGACATGGGCTTCGATATGACATCGATCTACCATTACATGCATCATGGAGGCAAAGCGGAAAACCCGCGGCGTTTTGCATTTGAACTCGTGGCAGACTCGAACGCTGACCAGTGGAGAGCTTTACGAGAAACGGGGATCTTGCCGTTTCTTCCAAATCTCTCAACCGGTTGGGATGACCGACCTTGGCATGGCGACAAGGGAACGGAAGTCTATGGCCGTACGGTGAAGGACTTTCTGCGAATCTGTCATGATGCCAAGAAATTCGCCGACGAGACGGGGGTGAAACGCATGACCCTGGCACCACTCAACGAGTGGGGGGAGGGCTCTTACGCAGAGCCTTGCGCGCAATTCGGCTTCGGCATGTATGAGGCGGTACGTGACACTTTCTGCCGGAGACCCGATGACGGGTGGCCGTTGAACTACGGTCCTCAGGATGTTGGGCGTGGGCCGTACGATTTGCCTGTGCCCGAGAAAGATTCGTCCCGCGAGTGGTTTTTCTCCAAGGGTGAGCAGGGATGGCATGCGTTGATGGGTATCGGGAGCGTTCATGCGGATGCGTCTGGATTGACGTTTACAACGATGTCGGCTGACCCTGCAATGGAACGGAATCTGGATGCCGTGCCCGCTAAGCAGGTGGCAACAATTAGGGTGCGCATGAAAGTGGCGAAGTCAAATTCCGACGATGCGTGTCAGCTTTTTTGGCAGACGGGAAATTCTCCTGCCAGCGAAGCGACGGCTTTGCGTTTGCCGATCATCAATGACGGGGGTGAGCATGAGTATGCCTTTGAAGTCGGCCAGCATCGTCAGTGGCGAGGACGCATCAACCGGTTACGTTTCGATCCTGTCAACCAGCGTGGCATTACGGTAACAATTGAAAGTATCCGTTTGGTGCCCGCAAAGAGCGAATGATTTAAATGGAGAAAAGAATGAATCAGAAAATACTGTTATCAGCGAATGAGGCTGTCGCTTGGGCGGCTTGCAAGGCTGGATGTGCTGTGGCTTCGGCCTACCCGGGTACGCCAAGCACAGAAATCCTTGAAAACGTGGCGAAGTTTAAGGATTCAATCAATTGTGAATGGGCCGTGAACGAGAAGGTGGCCATGGAAGTCGCGATCGGCGCATCGATTGCGGGCGTGCGTGCCCTGACCGCGATGAAACACGTAGGTCTGAATGTGGCGATGGATCCGCTGATGACGTACACCTATGTCGGCGCAAACGGTGGCCTCGTGATTGTTACGTCTGATGACCCCGGCATGCATAGTTCACAGAACGAGCAGGATAATCGTAATCTCGTTAAATTCGCGCGTGCAGCGCTCTTCGAACCCTCCGACAGTCAAGAAACTTTCGATATGGTACAAGCTGCTTTCGAACTGTCTGAAAACTATCAGGTACCAGCTTTTATCCGCTTAACAACACGGACATCTCATACCTCGACTGTGGTCGATGTCGGTCCCCATTTCGGGCCGGGACAGGTTGAACGAAAACCCTATGTGAAAGATATCAAACGGTATATTCCGGTCCCCATGTTCGCGAAGCCGCAAAGGTTGAGAGCGCAAGAGCGTACTGAAGCCTTGCGCAAATTCGCCTGCGAGACGCCGTTCAATCGCATTGAGGCGGGAGATAAGCGGTTGGGGATCATCACATCCGGAGTGACGTATCAGTACGTAAAAGAGGTCTTTCCCGAGTTTCGCGTGTTGAAACTGGGCTTTTCTTCTCCTCTTCCGATTGCGTTGGTCAAAACGTTCGCCGCCAGCGTTGATCGCTTACTGGTCATCGAGGAACTGGACCCGTTCTTGGAGGATCAGGTGCGGGCCTTGGGCTTAACGGTCGTTGAGCATAAGACGGAACTAAATATGCTCGAAATGAATTCCATGCGCCTAATGGCGCTGCGCAGGGAATTGCTCGGTGATGTTGAAATGCCGGAAGTCAAACGGGCGGATGCAGGACTTCCCACGCGTCCGCCGGTGCTGTGCGCAGGATGCAGTCACCGAGGGGTGTTCTATACCTTGGCGAAACTGGGAGCAACGGTGACAGGCGATATCGGCTGTTATACATTGGGAGCGTTCCCTCCC
>CAZTDL010000473.1:0-3973 GCA_964612775.1 uncultured Lentisphaeraceae bacterium | reverse complement strand
CTTTGGAACCCGAAAGTGAACGCGTCGGGCCCGGTCACGGTGAACACGCCTCCGCTCACGGTGAGCGAGGCCGACGCATTCGCGAGCACACCCGTGTTCACACCCGTTTTAAGCGCCATCATCAGGTTGGTCACCGAGAATGTTCCGGCGTCGAAAAAGATCGCGCCAGCCGCTCCGCCATAAGCCCAGGTTCCCACTCCCTGGTTGTCTTCCTGCGCGATGATCACCGTGCCCGCCGTCACGTTGGCCACATGGCCGCGCAAGTCAAGCGTTCCCGTGGGCACCGTGCTGGATTGGATTCCCATTTTGCTGCCGAGGACGAGGTCGGTCGTACTCCTTGTTCTGCCGCCAAGGGTCACTGTGCCGGAGCTCCCCGCCGTTCGTGATGCGAACCGGATCGCGCCGACCGATTTGTAGAGCCCCACGTTTATGGTGTCGACCGCCAAGACGTTCTCTCCTGATCCGAGGATCAGGTCACAGGTGGTTCCCCAATTGCCGCCGTTGCAGTTCCCGACATGCAGCGTGGTGGCTACCAACCGGTTGTCCGTATCGGATAGCGTGAGCGTACCGGTGCTCCTCTGCCCATAGCCAACGCGGATTTCGTTGACGGGCACCTCGTAGCTCCCAAGCCTTACGCTGGAGAGACCGGAAAGATCGAGCGTGCTGATATTGCCGCCGATATCGTTTTTTTTGCGCTTTCCCGGCCATCACGACCGCCGACGCGTTAGCGACGAGCAGTGCGCCTCCGCCTGACAGCGTTGTTTTGGTCGTACTGTTGAGGCCGTTGTCGATGCCGACAAGGAGTCCGTTCGCACCGTTGACGGTCAGCGTCTGATCCGGTCCGATGGTGACCCGATTGTTCGCCGCGCCGTCCGTGCTGATCACCGAAAGGCCGGTGATCGTCTGACTGAACGAGTCAAGGATGAGCGTGCCGGCGCCGTTGGTGCCGCCCAACGTGACGGAACCGGCTACCGGAAGGGTGTTGGACGCGCCGATCCGCAACGTGCCGTTGCCATACACCGTGGTGCCGCCGCTGAACGTGTTTGCGCCGGAAAGGACGAGGGTCCCCTTCGTGTCTGCACAAGCGTTACCTTGCCGCCGCCGGAACCATCCGCGATTGCGCCGCTCAGCGTGAATCCGGCGGTGGATGCGGAGGTCCCCTGCGTCAGCGTGTTGGTGGTTCCCGCCGACGCTGTTCCGACGATGGTGCTGGAGAGCGCCGCATCCGCCGAATCGCTGGTGATGGTGGTGTCGCCGAGCAGGGTGAGCGGCGCATCGAGCAGGCTGGCGTCGGCCGCCAGCCGGATGGCGCCGCGTTCTTCGGCATTGCCGCCGCCGCGGACGGAAATGCCGCCGAAACGGACCGGCGTGCCGTCGCTGCCGATCTGCAGCGTATGACCGTCCGCCACCTGCACGGTCATGGATGGGGCGTCCGCCCCGCTGATGTCCAGTTTGTCGCCGGTTGCCGAACCGGCGCTGCCCACTTGAAGGCTCCCGGCAAAACCGGAGAGTCCGGACAAAGCCGTGGCGCGTCCCGTCAGATTCGTGTCGAAGGCCACCTTCAGTAAACCGGTTCCTCGGAAAACGTTATCCTTCGCGAGGGTCGCGCCGGTCGTGTTGGCATTGTCCAGGATCAGGGTTGACCCCGCTCCGATGGACACGGGGCCGCTACCGAGGCCATCGTGCGCGGCTGCGAGCGTTGCGGTCACCGTTCCTGCGCCGTTATCGATGGTCAAACCGCCGCGCGAGAGGTTGGGTGCCGCAAGAGTCAATGCGCCTGTTCCCGACTTCGATATGCCACTCTCTCCCGAGAGCGTGCCGGGACCGACGAGCGTATAGGCTTTCGTTCCGTTGTTGAAGAGCACATTGTTCGGGGTGACGCTGGCGGAAAGCGTGACCGTAAAGGGCGTGTCGCCGCTGGCGGAGTCATCAAAGAGCACGAGATCGCCTTCGAGATACGTGGTGCGGACGCCCGTCCAGTTTGCGGTGGTGCCGATATCCCAATCGCCGGAACCGCCGTTCCAGACGAGCGGGGAGACGGCGGTCGAGACCGAGAGATCGATCGTCTTGTTGACGGTGTTGTTGACCAAAGTGCCCGCCCCGCCGTTCGGCAGGGTTACAGAACCCAACGAACCGCTTCCGGTTAAATTCCCGGTGTAGCGGATGAGCGGATATGTTCCTGTCGCGACGGCGCATCCGCCCAAAGCGACATTCAACGTGCCGTTGTTGACGAGATCGCCGCTGACCAGCACCGGCGCGGTCGTTTCGCTGAGAGCCGTGCCGTTGAAGCGGATGTCAGCCGTGGTCGTGCCGCCGTTCAAAGTCAGGGACTTGCAGGACCATTGGCTTCCGCCGGCAGAAACGTGCAAGCCGAGCGTCGTTCCCGCCGCGAGCGTCACCGCGCTGTTGCTGAGGGAGCCGCCGGAAACCACGGCGAGCGTGCCGGCGCTAAGGGTCGTGACGCCGGAGTATGGCGTGACGCCGGAGAGGGTCAGCGTGCCCGTGCCGTCCTTTGTCAATGATCCGTTGCCGCTGACCGTGCCGGCCAGTGTCTGATCGGCGTTGGCCGAAAACACGAGTGCGCCGTTGTTCGTGACCGCGGCCGAGACGTTTCCGGCACCGAGTTGTGCGGTCCCGGCGATCATCAGCGTGCCGCTGTTGATCGTGACGGGGCCCGCAAGGGTGTTGGAGCCGATGAGGGTCAGCGTGCCCGTTCCGTTCTTGGTCAGAGGCGAAACCGTCGCGCCGGCCGCATGCTGGAGCGCCTGCGCGATAGTGATATCGTAACCGTCGGTGTCGATGATCGCGCCGCCATCCTTCACGTTTGCGGCGGTAAGTCCCTGCATGAACACGTCGCTGCTGGCCGTCGGTCTCAGCGTGCCGCCGTTGAAGTTAAAGATGCTGATGTTGACGCCCCCGGCCGTTGCGATGCCGCCGGTGATGGATGCGGCACTGAAGACACCGCCATTGAGGTCGAAGGTCCCGGCGTGGGGGTTCGTGTCATAGGAGGTTTTGGCGATCATGAGCGTTCCCACAGTGGCGGTTCCCCCGTTCTGAATGAATTGGCCGTAGGAGGGTTTGTAATTTCCGGGAACATTGGAGAATCCGGGCAACTCCATCACGGCCGCCGTCAAAAGGCCGGTGCCGCTGAGCGTCATGGTGCCGGCACCGCTTCCGCGGAGGCCGACGGCCAATGTGCCGCCGACGGCCAGCGTGCCGCCGCTCAGGTTGAGAAACGAGACGCAGTCCGCCGTGGGCGACAAATTGACGCCTCCGGATACGCTGATTGTTCCCGCTGTCTGATTGAGCGTTCCTGTGGCCGCGTTCGACTGGCTGATATTGATAGTTGAAAAAAAGCTCGCGGCACTGCTGTCATATTGCAGGATTCCGGCACCGTAAAACTGCCGTCCCAGCGTCAGGATGTTCGCCCCGGCGCTGCCGATGCTGCCGGATCCCGTCACCAGCAGCGTGCCGCCGCCTTGCAGCCATGTTTGGCCGAGATAGGTGTTTACGGCGGTCAGTGCCAGCGTGCCCTCGCCCGACTTGTACAAATGGCCGCTCGTGCCCGTGCTGGTCAGCGGTGCGCTAAGTATGGCGTCGACGGCTGCCGCGCCGTCGTCGACCTGCACCGTTCGGCTGCTGTTGCTCATGTTGAGGGGGTTCTGCAACTCCACCGTGTGCGTGGCCGTAGGGGCACTGAGAATGAGCATCTGTCCTCCCAAACCCGTATTTGCCGTTCCCCACGCGATCGTGGCGCCGCTTCCTCCCAGATTCACGAGGCGGTCGGCATTGAAGGCGGCCCATCCGCCGGCCCCCGTAAAGTTGACGCCTGTCGCCGTTCCCGCCGAAGCCAGACTGCGCGTGAAGTCGCCGACGCCCAGGCCGAGCACGCCGCCGTTGAAAACCAGCGCGCTGCTTCCCCCCCCGTTGTTCCTGTTCCGCCGGGAAGGGCGTTCGCGTGCTCCATTTCCAG
>CAZTDL010000472.1:0-3981 GCA_964612775.1 uncultured Lentisphaeraceae bacterium | reverse complement strand
GAAAAAGCCAAGCGTGCGCCGAAGTTTTCTTCGCGTAAGTATTATCGGTGTACCCGGTGCGGGCGTCCGCGCGCGTACATTCGCAAGTTCCAGCTCTGCCGTATCTGTTTCCGTGAGCTGGCTGTTTCGGGTATGATCCCGGGTGTGACCAAGGCAAGCTGGTAGGAGAGTACAATGACGTCGGATCCGATTTCTGACATGCTGTTGCGCGTCCGTAATGCGCAGAAGGCCGGTCTACCCTCGATTGAGCTTCCGGGCTCCCGTATCAAGGGTGAGATTGCCCGCGTGATGAAAGCAGAAGGCTACATCACGAACTTCACGATGACCGACACGGTTCCCCGTGTGCTGAGCATTGAACTGAAGTATAACGACGACGCCGAACCGGCGATTCGCGGCCTGCGTCGCGAAAGTAAGCCGGGCCTCCGTAAGTTCTGCGGCGTGCAGGACATTCCCAATGTGCTGGGCGGCATGGGTGTCGCTGTGCTGAGCACGTCGGGAGGGGTGGTTAGCGGCAAGGAAGCCCGTCAGCGCAAGCTGGGCGGCGAATTGATCTGCACAATCTGGTAAGAGGGTTTCTACGATGTCGAGAATTGGTAAACAACCGGTCGTGATTCCCGCCGGGGTCACGGTTACCGCGAGCGGTAATCAGGTGACCGTTAAGGGCAAATTGGGCGAGCAGAGCCGGACTTTCCAGAGCGGGATCAATGTCACCGTTGAAGGCGACAAGGTGCTTGTTTCCCGCGCGGATGATTCGCGCATGCAGAAGAGTTGCCATGGGTTGAGCCGCACGTTGGTGAAGAACATGATCGAAGGCGTGACCACCGGCTACAAGAAGGCGCTCAGCATCGAAGGCACGGGCTTTAAGGCCGTGTTGCAGGGAAAGAAACTGAGCCTTTCGCTCGGTTTCGCATCCCCGAAGGACTATGCGATCCCCGAGGGTATCAAGGTGACGGTCGATGCGACCGGCTTGAATATCGGGATTGACGGGGTCGACAAGGAACTTGTCGGCGAGGCTGCTGCCCGCATCCGCAGTTATTATCCGGCCGAGCCTTATAAGGGCAAGGGTATTAAGTACGTAGGCGAGCAGATCCGCCGCAAACAGGGCAAGACAGTCGCGTAACGCCCGAACGGAGCTGATAAAACATGAGTTTTAACCGTAAAGAACAACGCACTCGTCGTCACCTTCGCCTGCGTCAGCGGGTGAAGGGAACGGCTGAGCGTCCGCGTATGGCGATCTGCATCTCGAACAAGCACATGTATGTGCAGTTCATTGATGACAGCGCTATGCACACGTTGGCTTCGACCTCCACGTTGAAGGAGTCGAAGCACTGCAATCTGGAAACCGCTAAGTTGATCGGCGAGCAAGCCGCTTCTTTGGCGAAAGAAAAAGGCATTTCACTCGTGGTCGTCGACCGCGGCGGCTTCAGGTTCCACGGGCGCGTTAAGCAGATCGTGGAAGCTGCGACGGCCGCCGGCTTGAAGATCTCTGAGCGTGCCGCTGAAGTGGCAGAGGAGGCGAAGTGAGCGCAGAGTCAAAATTCTCCCGTAATGATGCGCAGAGCGAGTTTGACGAGCGCGTCGTGTTCGTGAACCGTTGCGCCAAGGTCGTCAAAGGCGGACGCCGTTTCAGCTTTAGCGCCGTGGTTGTCGTGGGTGACCGCGAAGGCCGCGTGGGCTTCGGCTTCGGCAAGGCCAACGAGGTTAGCGATGCTATCCGCAAGGGCGGCGACGCGGCCAAGAAAAGCATGATGCGCGTCAAGCTGTCGGGCAAGACGATTCCGCACGAGGTGATTGGTGTGTGTGACGGTGGACGCGTGCTGCTGAAGCCCGCGCCTGACGGCGCCGGCCTCATCGTCGGTGGCGGTATGCGTCCCGTGCTCGAGGCCGCAGGTGTTCGTGATGCGATCGGTAAATCGCTGGGTAGCAAGAACCGCTTGAACGTGGTTAAAGCTACTGTAGACGCGCTGAACAAGCTGCGTTCGGCGGAAGAGATCGCCGCCGCGCGTGCGTAATCCAAGAATGGAATGCGGGAATGCTGGGATTTGGGGGATGGTGAAAATCCGGTTGTAACGCTGGCCTTTTTCCCTTTCCCCGGTTCCTTTGTTCCGACGCTCCTGTATCTGAACTTTTAGGAGTCAATAATGGATCTCTCTTCACTTAAAAATGTCGTAGGTGCGCGCAAGCCCCGCAAGCGCGTGGGCCGTGGCAGCGGATCGGGTATGGGCAAAACCTCTACCAAAGGTCACAAGGGTCAACAGTCCCGTAAAGGTCATAAGGGTAAACTCGGATTTGAAGGCGGCCAGATGCCCTTGATCCGTCGTTTGCCGAAACGCGGTTTCAAGAACCCCACGCGGATTGAGTATTTCGCGCTGAACGTGTGCGATCTCGAGCGTTTTGACAATGGCACTGAAATCACCTTGGATTTCTTGCACGCCAATGGCCTTTTCGCCAACAAGTATGACGGTGTCAAGGTCCTCGGCAACGGCGATCTGACCAAAAAGCTCACAGTCAAAGTCAGCGGTGTCAGCGCGTCAGCCAAGGCCAAGATCGAGGCCGCCGGCGGCAGTGTTGAAATTGTCTAGGGGTTGTTATTATGGCCATGCTTGCTAGTTTTTCGAACACCTTTAAAATCCCGGAACTCCGGAAACGCATTCTGTTGACGGTCGGACTGGTTTTTGTCAGCCGCCTGATCTCCATGATTCCGACTCCCGGGGTCGATTGGCAGACGCTGCAGGCTGAGTTGGCCAAGATCCGTGAGACCGCTGGCGCCGGCGGCGGCCTCATGGACTGGTTTAACGTGTTCAGTGGTGGCGCGCTTAACCAGTGTGCGGTCGGCTTTCTGAGTATCTGGCCCTACATCAGCGCCTCGATCATTATCCAGTTGCTGACGGCCGTCATCCCCGTGTTTGAGAAGTGCAAACAGGAGGGGGAATCGGGCCGGTTGAAACTGGCGCAGTATACGCGATATTTGACGATCGCGATCTGCGTGTTTCAGGCGTTTGCGTTGGCGACCGCGTTGCAGAACCCCGCCTCGTTCGGCTTGGGCAATGTTCAGATCGTGACGCATCCCGGCATCGGGTTTAATATCATGACCGTGATCTGTATGACGGCGGCTTCGCTGCTCGTCATGTGGCTTGCCGATCAGATTACCCAGCGCGGCATCGGGAACGGCACGTCGTTGATTATTATGATCAACATCACGTCTCGCCTGCCTGTCGCGATCATCGAAGCGTGGACACGTTATTTCGGCTTGAACGGTATTTCGCCGACCCGCAGCCCGATCGAACTTCTGCTTCTTCTGCTCTTCGGATTTGTCATTACCATGGGCACGGTCATGTTGACGCAGGGTATGCGGAAAGTGCCGATTCACTCGACGCGTCGAGCGGCGGGGGGCGGTAATTCATACGGCATGCAGCAGACCTATATGCCGTTGCGTGTGAACTATACGGGTGTTATGCCGATCATTTTCGCGGGTCCCCTGATTCAGTTCCCGGCCGCGATTCTAAGCCGTATCCCGGCTGAAATCGCGTGGCTCGGGTGGCTGAAGTGGTTGGGTTCGCAGCTGAGCGATATGACCAGCCCGATCCATCTGTCGGCCTACGCGATCTTGATCATGTTTTTCGCGTTTTTCTGGGTTGCCACTCAGTTCAATGCGATGCAGATCTCCGATAACCTGAAGCGTGAAGGCTCCTATGTGCCGGGAATTCGGCCGGGACGCGCCACGGCGGAGTATTTGGATGCGTTGATGGCGCGCGTCACGTTGATCGGCGGTTTTGGGCTGCTGACCATCGCGCTCGTGCCTCAATTCTTGCGCGGGATGATGGAACTGCCTTGGGAAATGGCATCCTTCTTCGGCGGGACGAGCTTGCTGATTATCGTCGGCGTGGCGCTTGACACGCTTCGCCAAATGGAATCGCACCTGCTGATGCGCAATTACGACGGCTTTTTGAAACATGGCCGTCTGCGTGGACGCCGCTAGTT
>CAZTDL010000471.1:0-3998 GCA_964612775.1 uncultured Lentisphaeraceae bacterium | reverse complement strand
GCTCTCGCCGAGGCCCCGGTAGAGCGCCAGCTCGTCGCGCAGGCAGCGCTGGTACACGGGGATCATGCGCTCCGGCGCGGGCAGGCCCGCGTCGGCCAGCGCGCGCAGCTTGTCGGCGGCCCCATCGGGATCCACGACCGCGAAATCACGCAGGGCTTTCACCAGGGCGGGCCGCTTGCGGGCGTGCACCTCCGCCGCGCTGAACCGTTCCTCCATGAGCCAGAGGCTTGCGCGGCCGAAGGGCGTCAGGCCGGAGAGCTTGGTGTCCAGGAACCCGGGAAACAGTTCGTCGACAAGGCTGTGAAGCCGGTGCGCGGACGCGCTCTGAGCCCTGACGAGCGCGTCGCGCTGGTGGCGCAGGCGGCGGATGACGTACGCGTCGTTGAATGTCGCGCCGATGGTTCGGCCGGCCTTCTTGATCATCATGCCCGCGACGCCCACAGCGTCTATCGCGTCCGTGCTGGCGCTGCTGCAGTCACGCTCATGCTTCGCATCGCCCGCGTTGATCCCTACGACCAGGAAGCCCTTCGAGGCCAATGCGTAAATGAAGTTGAATGCGTACCGGCCGCAGTCCTCGCCCCCGAAGAAGACGTGCCCGCGCTCGATCTTGTGCTTGCGGCACAGCCCCTCAACGACCCCGATCAGGAAATCGAGGCCCTCCCGGTTGTTCCTCACGTTGAACGCGCTCCGCAGCCGCCGCCCCGAACCGTCGCACACGGCAGCCGTGTGGTCCCGCTTCGCGTAGTCGAGCGCCACGCACATGACTTTGTCCGGACGTCCAGCAGCGTTAAACAAACGCTCGACATCCGCATTACGATGTCGGAATATACTGTTCATGGGTGCCTCCGCTGACACAGGCCCGGGGCGGTGCCTCGCTCCGGACACGCCTGATGCCTCGACGACAAGTATGCCGCGCCCGCAAGGGCGGCGGCTCACAAAAAGTCGGGGAGGCGCCCACTTTTTTCAAGGGCACCACCCCGGACGGAGGGCGGAAAGGGCGGCTTGGTCGGCTTGAGCGCCGACCGCCCTTTCCGCCCGTCCATCCGGAAACAAACAGTACCAGCCAACACCCATTCGCCTTCGGCTCAGGGTGTTGGTGGTCGCCGGGGCGTTCGCCTCATTAAATATTTGGCACAGCCTCTTTCCTGCCGGCTTGACTGATCGAGAAGAAGAACGTACGATATTGCGTACGAAAGGAAATGACGCATGACAACGCTCACAGCCACAGAGGCTCGAAAATCATTGTATGGCCTTCTGGATGACGTGGCGGATTCCCATAGGGTCATCCAGATCACAGGCAAGAGGAACTCCGCTGTCCTTGTTTCCCAGGACGACTGGCAGGCCATCCAAGAAACCCTATTTCTCACATCGATTCCCGGGATGAGGAAATCCATCCAGTCTGGCATGAGGACTCCGGTCAGCAAATGCGACAAGGAGTTGAAATGGTGAACTGGACGCTTGTCTTCACCAAGCAAGCCCAGAAAGATGCAAAGAAACTCCGGGCTTCTGGTTTGAAACCACAGGCAGAACGGCTTCTTGCGCTATTGGCGAAAGATCCGTTTCAGAATCCGCCCCCTTTCGAGAGATTGGTGGGTGACCTGTCCGGCGCATATTCCAGGCGCATCAATATCCAGCACCGCCTCGTATATCAAGTGCTAGACGACGTGAAGATTGTGAAGATCATTCGACTCTGGACTCACTACGAATGAAAGGCGACTCAGCGGCGACACCCCCGGCGCACCCGCACCGTTGGTGTCCCGCAACGGTTCGGACAGGAAAAAAGATGGCCTACTATCCAAAAGATGCAGCGGCTGTAGAGAAACTCCGAGAGCAGATCGAAACGCTCGGGCTCCCGCTTATCCTCATGCGAAAATTCATCCAGCTCATTGGTGCCATCTCGGTCCAAGTCGAAGATGAATACACGAGCCGAAAGGTCATTGCCACAGTCTTCGCCGCGCTGATCCAGCAGGCGGAGGAAATCAAGCAACCGGAGAGCGACAGGATCAAGGCAATGATTGAGGTCTGTCGGCTCGACATCGAGAAACGACTTAACAAACGCGAGGCCCGAACAACATAATACGCGACTTACGACCGCTTCTGACAATTGCCGGGCAGCGCAAGGGATTTGTCTGTCGAGTTGTGAATGGGGAATACTAAGCGGGTCAACGGCGTGACCGCCGGGTGCGGGCTGACAACGCCGGACAAAGGACGCGATGAAGAAGCGATTCAAGGACCGTGTGGACGCTTTTCGCCGAGAGATCGGGATCTACCGGTCTGTCATGGCTGACCCGCGATGTCCCCGTATGGCCCGGTGGCTGCTCGGAGGCGCTGTCGTCTACGCCCTCGCGCCGCTTGATTTGATCCCGGATTTCATCCCCGTGCTGGGCCATCTTGACGACGCCGTGATTCTCCCCGTCATGGTCTACCTGGCGATCCGGTTGATCCCGAAGGAACTGATTGCCGAACACCGGGCAAAGAGCGGATCTCAAAACGCCTGCCCTTCGTGAAAGCGATCCTTTTCGCTACTTCAGCACCACGAAACCTGGAAGGCCGCGAACGCCGAACGCTTCCAGCATCTCTTTGGCGGGGCTCTGGTCCGGCTTTTCCGCCTGGACTTTCACGACCACGTAATCCGCCAACCGACTTTTTACACGCTCATCGTCAAAGGTGGTCTTTTCCATGACAGAACAGTTCTTGCACCAGGTGGCCCAGAAATCCACGAAGAGCGGCTTGCCCTCACGCTTCGCCTGCGCAACCTTGGTCTCCCACGCCGCGCGGTCACCCGCAATGATCGATCCTTCGCGCGCGACCTGTGCCGCGGGCAAAAAGCCAACCGCCGCCAAATAAGCGTAATACGCCGCCAACGCAATCAGAAAAACGCCAAAAGCCTGCTTCACCCGCACCATCCACATTCCGGGGCTCGGCAACACGGACAGCCCCGCGCCCGCGAACGGCCACGGCAGTGCCATTCCCGCCCCCAGCACGAACGGCAAAAACTGCGCGCCCGTTGCGCCTCCCGCATAAAGCGTTCCGGCCAGCAGCAACACGGCCAAGACCACCGGCGCGACACACGCGCCCGCCAAAAGAGCAGAGAGCACGCCCGCGGAGAACGCCGCCACGAGGCCCTGACGACTATGGCCGCCCTTAGGCGTGAAAAACCGCGTAAAATCGATCACAAACACATCGAAAAGCGCCAGCGCCAACGCGACGAAAATCAACGCGACGGCCAAGCTGAACCAAGGCGAGGCCTGCAACGCGCCGAAGAAAAGTCCGCTCCGCAAGATGATCCAGCCTAACCCGCCATAAATCAACACGATCCCCACACCATAGGCCGTACCCAGCAGAAAACCGCGCCCGCGCGTCCCCGCCCCCGCGCCGAGGATCGCCAAGTTGATCGGAATCATCGGCAGAACGCAGGGCGTCAGGTTCAACAGCACGCCGCCGACCAGCACCAGCAACAGCGTCAGCGACAATCCGTGCAAATGGAAAAAGGCCACAGGATCACGCAGAAACCCCCCCAGCCCCGCACCGTCGGCATCCGGTGTTCGAAGGCCGCCTTCGGCTTGTCCGAGAAACGCGAGGAACTCCCGCACGCTCATGTAACCGCCACCCGTCACGACCGTTAAGCCCGAAGCCCACAAACCGTCTTTCGCGCCCTCAGGAGCCGGACTCAGGCCCTCATCACGTGACGCCACCGCCGCAAACCGACCCGCTTGCTCGTCAAAGCGGAACGCATGCTCTTCCGGCATAAAACACACTTTATCGTCACAGCCCTGATAGGCCACCGTCAGCAACTGACCGTTCCGGCAGGGAGCGATCCGCCAAAGCGATTCGAACGGATGCGCATAAATACGGACCTGTTTGGTGGGATCGGCCGGGTCGGCTTCTTTTTCCGCCTGCGGCAATCGCAGGGCTGAAACCGACACGCCCGCACCCGCCGACACCTCGAAAGCGTCCGCGTAGACAACATGCTTGTCCGGAACGGATACCGAAATCCG
>CAZTDL010000470.1:0-4003 GCA_964612775.1 uncultured Lentisphaeraceae bacterium | reverse complement strand
CATGCAATTAAAGCGCTTGAGGATGCGCGATTAGTAGCGGTGTGTAGCCGTTCAAAAGCGCGTGCAGAATCGTTTGCGCGCACCTTTGGCTGTGAGGCCTTTGATCGACTTGACGCCCTGTTATCGCTTCGGGACGTCGATATTCTTGTTATTGCGACACCGTCGGGAACCCATATGGAAGCTGCAGTCGCGGCGGCGAAAGCAGGTAAACATGTTTTGTGTGAAAAACCGCTTGATGTAACACTTGAACGCGTTGATGCCATGATCGCGGCTCATCACCAGGCGGGCACGAAATTGGGATGTACGTTTCAAATTCGATACACGCCTGCGCTGCAGCCCATACGCGACGCGATTTGCGAGGGTCGTTTCGGCACGCTCACGTATGCCGGCGTTTACGTCCCGTGGTGGCGTTCAGCGGAGTACTATAGAGAGTCTTCTTGGCATGGTACCCGGCAGTTGGATGGGGGGGGGGCCTTAATGAACCAGGCGATTCATATGATTGATCTTTTGTGTGACGTGATGCCGCCCGTTATTGCGGTTACCGGTTTTACGTCATCCGCAGGTCATGGTCCGCTCGGCATCGAAACGGAAGATGCCGCCGTAGCGGCTCTACGCTTTGCTGGCGGTGCTGTGGGCGTTATTTATGGAACAACAGCCGCATGGCCAGGCTTTGCAAAGCGTCTGGAGATTTCAGGGACACAGGGCACAGCAATTCTTGTCGATGATCATCTGTCTGTTTTTGAATTTCAAGATAAACGGCAGACCGACGCTGATGTCGTAATGCGCTTTGGATCGGGATCGCCCGTTCATGGTGTGAGTGATCCTGCCGCTATGACGCCTGTACTGCACACGCGATGTTTTCAAGATTTTATTTCATCGTTACGCGAGGGAACGCCATTCTTAATTAGCGGAGAGTCTGCTAGACGTTCTGTCGCGCTGATTTGTGCAATCTACGAATCGGCACAGACGGGAAAAGCCATAAGCTTTTAATTGAGTGAAGTGAGATAAGAACGATCTTTCGTATGTATATTACGTCGCATAATATATGTTATGACAACTAAACAGCGGGGATGAAAAAACCATCTACAACATACAATTGAAACTCGCGAAGCTCACCTGGCTTAGAAAGTGATCATTCGACTAAATTCAGCGACACGTTTTTCAACCATCGCCAAAGTCAGCATCTCAAACCGTTCGAGGCTGAACCCCTCCACGCCGAATGACGCTACGACACTTGCATGCACGAGGGCCGTGCGAAGTATACCGTCAGAAACACGGCCCGCGCGCGCCAAGTATCCCATAAACGCGCCGGCGTACGAATCTCCAGCCCCCGTCGGATCCGCCAATTTACGCACAGGATACGCAGGAACAATGAAAACGCCCTTTTTAGAAAAAAGCAAAGCGCCGTGCTCGCCTTTTTTTATGACCACATAAGCCGGCCCCATCTTCAGAATCGCCTCGGCGCAGTCGTAAAGGTTCCACTTGCCGGTCAACATCCGCGCCTCACCGTCGTTGAGTGTCAACAGGTTCACACAGCGAATCACCTTCCGCAATGCCGGTTTTGCAATTTCAATCCATAGATTCATTGTATCCAAAGCGATAAATTTTGCGCCGCGGGCTTGCCTGAGAACATGCAGTTGCAATTCGGGCTGGATATTGCCCAGCAAAACAAACGGCGCGTCACGGTATGAATCCGGAAGTTCAGGCATGAACGAAGCGAACACGCCTAACTCCGTTTTTAATGTTTTACGTTCAATCATGTTAGCGTCATATTCACATGCCCAACGGAACGTGGCGCCATCTTGGTGCTGAACACCAGTAAGGTCAATGTCGAACGATTGCCAGCGGCGGTCAAAAGAGGCAGGAAAATCTGAACCGACGACCCCAACCGCGCCCGTTTTTGCATAAAAGGACGATGCGACCGTGCTGAATGGCAATGATCCTCCAAGCAGATTTTTACGGTCTGATGTCCTTGTTTTCACATCGTCAATGCCGATGGACCCCACCATCCATACTTTAACCGACGCATCTGATTTTCGTGTCATTATTGAACATCCTTCTTCACTGTTTCAAGAAATTGCAGAAGCCCCGTAAGCGCCAGAATGTAACCGCTCCCGCCAAACCCCATTATCTGTCCCACGCATACGGGCGCAGTCAGACTCACATGACGAAACGATTCACGCTTATGCGTATTTGAAAGATGGACCTCAACTGTCGGCAAGCCACAGGCGGAGATCGCATCACGCACGGCCACGCTGGTGTGGGTATACGCGGCTGGATTAATGACTATACCGTCAAAAACACCCCGCGCGGAACAGATCGCCGACACCAGTTCTCCTTCCGAATCACTCTGGAAAGGCTCAATCGTCACCCCCCTCTCTCCGGCATATGCGGCCATGCGCCCCAAAATGCTTTCAAGCGTTTCATGGCCGTAAATTGAGGGTTCGCGCGTGCCTAACAATTTCAAGTTAGGACCATTCACCACCAGAATCTTCATGCATAGTCTCCTTAGCCTCTTTGCTCTCACACGCCGCATGCAAAACAGTCACCGTATCGATCGGCACAGTCAGAAAACGTCCATCCCGTGTCCGCACGGTCAAACGACCACGCATCACATCTCGCCCAACGACAAAACCTTCTGCGTTTTCATGGCTGGCACATTTTACGATGCTGCCATGTCCCGGCAGATGTTCGCCCGCCACGCGGTACTGTTCATTCTCGAATCGAAGGCAACATTTTAGACGTCCGCAACTTCCGTTAATTGAAACCGGATTTAGGGACATTTCCTGTGTTTTCGCCATTCTGACGTTCACAGGCTGGAACTGCCGCTGCCATGTGCTGCAGCATACTGCACGTCCGCAAGGTCCGAGACATCCGATAAACGCCGCTTCGTCCCGCACCCCCACCTGCCATAAATCCACACGCGTTTTAAAATCGCGCTGAAGCTGTCCTGTAAAACGCCGAAGATCAACGGGCACTTGAGCGGAATACCTAATGAACAAGCGTTCTCGTCCATATGAGAACCGCACGTGAAGAATTTTGACGTGACCTTTTTCATGGCCAGCAGAAAACATGAAGGCTTCCTTCGCCTTCTCCGCAAGCATCGCGTTTTCCCCCACACGTCCATCGTCATCGGTCGTCATTTTTCGCACAATTCGATACGCAGGCATTTTTTCGCCGCCTGACGCATTTTCATTTACGCCGAACAACTCAAGAACAATGCCAAGGTCCAAACCGTAATCGAGTTCAGCCAAACAGGACTGTCCCGGCAACACCGCAAGTGAAGGTGCGACCCGGCAAAGAAAAATGCCGTTTTCAGGCATCCGTATGCGTGCGACAGTCTGCATCGTTAAATCCTAAGAAACACCATGGTGCATGCGGTCTAAAGCGTACGCCAAAAGTGTTTCTTCTGAAAGATTTCGCTCCATCTGCCTCGCCAGCTCTTCCACCGCATTCACATTATAAAGCGTCTCCGCCAACGTCAGCTTTTCCGCTCGCGCTTTCAACACATCGATATGCGAGCGGTTATAAATCAACGCATCGTCCCCTCCCGCATTCAGAATAAAAAGATCGCGGAACCAACGCAAAAGCGCAAGAAGGAAGTCGGTCCGCATCTCGCGATACCGGGCACTGACTTTGGCTTCAAAAACCTCCTTGTCATCTTCCTCTGCGACCTCGCTATCTGCCTCCGATTCCTTCACAAGCTGTTCAGCCTTACTCTTAATGTCGGTAAGAATGGAGAAAAGAACGTTCGACATGGCGAGATTTTCAAGTGGCTTTGCCAATAAAGGGCTTGCCAGCGCTTCAGATACGCGCCCTTTCCAGGGTTCACTTAACTCACGCAACTCGTCGAGATCGATCCTTTGGCATCGCGACACAATCGTTGGCAAGAGTTGTTGCGGCGCATCTGACAACAACAGGAACAGAGTCCGCGCAGGAGGCTCCTCCAACGTTTTAAGAAACGCATTTGCAGAGGCGTCATTGAGACGGTCGGCTCCAACCA
>CAZTDL010000469.1:0-4004 GCA_964612775.1 uncultured Lentisphaeraceae bacterium | reverse complement strand
CTAGGTTCCCAAAGATCACAAATATTGCCGCTGATACTTGGGCATGGGAGGTCATTATACATTTAACACCTGAGAAACAAGTGATCGATCTTTCGCAGTCTGGTAAAGTGATTTGCCAAGCAACCCTTGACCCAAGGATAGTCGAGAGAGTCGAGTATAAGACTTCCCCTTGTCATGAACCACTCGTTATAGTTGCCAGCATTCTAACTTGGCCTCTCTGGGCTCCAATAATGATTATTCAAGGTGGAGATTAGTGGCATAACCAGTCGGCGTAGACAATGCCGCTGCGCGGCATGTCTAGCCTCCGACGTTAGACAAAAGAAAACAGATGAAAGACCGAGATCTTCGATTTGAGTTACCTGCCCGCGCGTATATAAACGCTCAACTCATGTCGCTTCTGGAAAGAGGCGGCACCCTTTGGGACGCCAAGAATCGTCTGTTTTCATCAGAGCCTTACATTAACCAGAAGCTCGACCCATACATGTATGCGCCCTATGACTATTCCCTCGCGGTTTCTCTCCTCTATTGTACTGTGGTAGTTCCACGTGAGTTTCTAAATTTGCCACAATCTCATCCCATATTTGCGGCTTTCGACAAAGAGAGCGCTCTATCCGATTTTTCAATTCAACGCCCACAAATAGTTGATTCCTATTTATTTCTTCGGCTTCTGCGGAATTCTGTTGCCCACGCGCTCTATTCGATTCGGCACGACAACGATCATCTGGAGTATCACTTTTGGACCGATAAAGACCCCTGTTTAAAAGCGTCTACAACTCAAGAGGGATTGATTCATTTTCTGAGCACAGTAGGTCAAAGACTCACGAACGCTGTCTTAACCGAAAGAGACAAAGAGGGCGTCTAACCAGCCCTCTCATGCAACGGGATACCGTGCATGGAGGGCGACGTTCGTCAAAATGAAATGAAAATTGCCCAGACACTTAAGCAGCGACGCCATTGGCCACTATTGGCCCTTGGCCTCTTATTGCTCATCCATCTGGCATACTTCACCTGCCCTGAGCTCTTTCTAAAATGCCAAGTTCTGTTTTGGAACTTCGGCAAGATAACCTCCGAACCAAGTATTGTCGGCCTCATGTCACTTGAAATACTCTGCATAATTGCCGTGACTGCCATCTGGATTCTCAGCGTGTTCGTGACATGGTCAGCGCTCCGCAGGTCAAGGAAGAAGGCATACATCTTCATTCTTGCGTACTTTCTTCTTCCTCTCGTTGTCGACCCCACCCGTCTAATCTACCAGCATCTTGAAGCCGCCCGTCGAGCACAAGAAACTCACTCTGAAAAGTTAAACACGCTGACCGACTACAAATCTGACGGGGCCGCTACAACTCCTGTCGCAGGGCACATTAACTACCGCATCTTCTTTCCAATTGGTCCTCTGCTACTCCTCGCAGGTGTGTGGTTCCTTCGGCGGGATGAAAAGCTAAAAGAAGACGAACCCGGCACCCCTCCGAACCCCCATTCGCCTTCGGCTCAGGGGGCCGGAGGGTGCTGACGTTGTGCAAAATCAAGTGAAAGCCAAAAAAGCCAAAAAAGCCATTCTGCTGATCGTGCTTCTGGCAACAGAACTCTTGCTTGGTGCCATGTTGTTCTGTCCTCGTTTAGTGGATGATTGGCGCGTGGCAACAGCGGTAGCCAACTATCACAGGAATCCAACTCAAGAAACAAAAGCGATAAAGGAGAAGGAAACAGCAAGACTCAAACGAACTCTGCTCATTTTGGACCTTATTAATGCTGGCTTGTTGGTATTGAACACCTTTGCGCTTTATCTCACAGTGAAGAGTATCCGAAAAAAGCACAACCAGCCCTCTTAGGCAACGGAGTGTGCAAGGCAAAAGTTGCAGCATTACAGAAAGGTATTATCGAAAAGCTGTATTATGATGAAGAAACCAGTACACCGGATGGTGGTGAGCGCGTAATGCTCGGTGAGTGCCCGTGTTGTCACTGCACACTCGTTGGCGAGTCGCAGCAAATTGGAATGGGTGGATACGACGGAGACGATGTCTTGTGGTCAGACGCTATTAGAGTGTATCCAGAGCCGTCAAAAACCTTTTCAAGCGGCAGAATTCCTAAAGTTGTTTCAGATTTAATCTCAGAGGCAATGAAATCACTACAGGCCAATGCAAATATTGCGGCATGTGTGATGTTCGGGCGTGCGTTAGAAGCCATATGCCATGACCTCTTGGAACGAACCGTAGCTATTCCGGTTCAACAACCACAGTCGTCATCACCTTTGCCTGCCGCCGCGACAGCGCCAGTTTCAGCTCCTGTGAAATGTTCTGCGTCGAAGAAACCGATCATGTTGGGCGAAGGTGTCCGCAGATTAAAGGAGATGGGGCTGATCGATCAAAGACTTTTTGACTGGAGTCAGCAACTGCAAGCATTTCGAAACCTTGCGGCCCATCCTACGGATATTCAAATTTCTCGTCAGGATGCGGATGACTTGAAGAGCTTTGTTTGCGCGATCATCGAATATGCCTATGATCTTACCGACAAATACAATGAGTTCACTGCGCGAGCAACAAAGAAGAAGTAGACGAACAACGACACCGGTGAATGTGAACTGATAAGACAGGCGAACAAGACGGTGGAG
The DNA here is from genome assembly GCA_964612775.1 of uncultured Lentisphaeraceae bacterium. Taxonomy (GTDB): domain Bacteria; phylum Verrucomicrobiota; class Kiritimatiellia; order RFP12; family UBA1067; genus DAOPZC01. Next base: position 1,396 of record CAZTDL010000469.1, on the reverse strand, counting down.
GCGACGGGATACCGCCGCCTCACCGCCGACGTTGGGCAGGAGATGAAACACCGCCATCTTCGTTTCAAGAATAGCGATGCGGTGGCAAACAGGAGGAGGAAGGAATGAGCAAGGTTCGTATCATTGGATTGATGTGTGTGGCGAGTGTGTTGACTGGGTGCATGGCAACGCAACCGGTGAAGTGGACGAAGACAGCACCCATGGATATGAAAAAAGGGGGCAAGGTCGCAGTGACTGCATCATGCGAGATGCCACCCAGTGACCTGACGTTCCTCCAAACAGACCTCCAGCAAAAGGTCCGAGAAGTCCTCTCGGGCAATCCCGACTTGCCAGATGCCTACAAGATCGAAGTCAAGATAACGAAGTATGACAAGGGCAACGCTTTCGCCCGATTCATGCTTATCGGCCTCGGACAGATGTACCTATACGGAACCGTTGAGGTCAAGCAAGGCGAGCCTCCTGTCGTCATTAGAGAGGGAGACTTCCAGAAGAACTACTGCGTGGGCGGCATAGCCGGTGGTATGGCGAGCATGCAGAAGGATGTCTTACCCACGGTCGGAAAGGCCATCGCAGACGCCATCAAGAGTCAGCAGGCGGAGTAGACTCGCCCATCGGGATAGGGACGCCCCTTGCGGAGCGCCCCTCCCACACCACTGATCGTACGGATCGCGTAACCAGCGGTTCGGCTGCTAATGACAGAATGAACCGATAAGGATGACTCCCGCCGAGCGGGTGAACCAGTCGTCAGGCAGCGCCGCGCATACCGTTCCGTTCTTGCTGAGCCGCCAAGCGCCCTTGCGGGTGTTGCCGACCGCCATCGCCCAGTTCCGGGCGGTGCCGCGTTCCATGAGGTTGCTGACCCGCGTCCTCGGCAGTTTCCACTGTGTCCAGACATACGCCCGGAGGCGCCGCCTTATCCAGTGGTCGAGCGTTCCGGCCAGCGTCCCGCAGAGGCCGGGGCGGAAGTATCCGCCCCAGCCGCGCAGCAGGCTGTTCAGTTCGCCGACGACCGCCGCCAGACTCCGGCCCCTGTCGCGGGCCGTCAGTTCGCGCACCTTCCTGCGGAACCGCAGAAGGCTCTCCGCATGGGCGCCGGTGCGCGTCTTCCCCATGAAACGCGTGATACGGAAACCGAGGTACTTGCTGTGCCACGGCCTGCCGACCGCGCTTTTCTCCTCGTTGACCACCAGCTTGAGTCTGCCGGTGATAAAGCGGCTGACCGAGCGTTTAACCCGTTCCGCCGCCTTGGCCGTCCGTACGTATATCGCCACGTCGTCAGCGTATCGCACGAACCGAAGACCCCGCTTTTCCAGTTCCTTGTCGAGTTCGTCCAGCACGATGTTGGAGAGCAGCGGAGAGAGTGGCCCGCCTTGCGGCGTGCCCTCCTCCGCCTGCT
>CAZTDL010000468.1:0-4007 GCA_964612775.1 uncultured Lentisphaeraceae bacterium | reverse complement strand
TAGAGGACAACGCGCTTGAGCCAATCAGGACGTCCCTCGGGCGGCACCTGCTTCACAAAGCGGAACCACTCGTTCAAACGGCGCAAGGCGGTTTCCGCATCGTTCGGCTGCAGCCAAAGCCATCCGTCCCCGACCTTCTGAGGCACGCCTTTCCGCATATATCCCTGCGTATTGAACGACTGCGTGACGCGAATCCGCCCCTTCTCCTCCTGTACCCCCGAACTGCCGCGGTCGGCATAGTCCGGCAACTCGTCCAACGTCCACACCGCCGACCAGCCCTCTCCCGTTTCTCCGATCACCGGATACGGGCTGCGCCAACTGCCGTTTTTTCGATTTTCAGACAACGCCTTCACGCCTATGCGCCGCGGCGGATAGCTAGCCGGGATGAAATAACTTCCCTTTTCAGCGAGCGGCAAGACCCCGCCCTGAAACCAGAACCCTTTGATCTTGACAGCCGTCTCGCCTTGCCACGCGATTTCAAACCAGCGCCGCACCATGCGCTGCTCGGGAAAAAGCTGAACGTAAGCATCGACAGACCAAGCCCCCGCCTGCATGCGGCTTTTAGCGATATCCGGCGCGACACGTTCCACGCCGAGTTTCTCGATCTTCAAACCGCCGCCCGTGACCCACTTGGCGTCTTGCAAAATATCGAAGACCTGTTTCGTGTCGGCAGCCCGAATGACGACCTGGCCATCACACAGCACTTCGCCGGCCCAACCGGTCTGATCTTCGAAGCGCACCGACAGCCGCTCCGTTCCAAAAACCTTTCCCTGCGGCGTGTTGTCGCTTAAGGACATCGTCTGTGCCAACGCCCCCCAAACGGTTCCCGCAATCCATCCCGCAAACAACAGACTTACCCGCATGACGAATCCCCTTTTTAATTCACATGATCTTAACGTTCCGTCCGCATGCCGGTCAAGCGTGCGAAAACACCGGCCGAAAGAAGATTTCACGCTGAAATAATCACAAAAACGTGTTTATCCCATGAAAGGAAACATGCTATTTTATTTGAGCTTTCTGTGAGCGCATAAAAAAACGATACTCAGGAGGGGTATTGTGACTGGACGTCAGTATTTGAACATGCAAGTTTCGGTGATGGCGATCGTGTTGACCATCACCTTGGTGGCGTGGTTCATTTTCATAGGGCATTTGGATTCAGGCCAGGATATCTGGCCCGTCATTGCCATTCCGGTCGGCGGCATTCTGTTCTGCGTTTTTTATCACCTGTTCCTGATCCGATGTCCACGCTGCGGGGCTTCCATCGGTTATGTAACACGCTCGCTGATCGATTTCAGCCTGTTCCGTTTTTCAAAACGCGTACGGTTCTGCCCGCATTGCACAGTTGATTTCGAGGATGATCTGGCCAAAAAGCGTTAGCGAAAAACGCATTCGAGGCTATTGCCGTCGACCTCGTTTCACCCGCAGACCGCCTGCGCCTCACAAAGGAAGGCCCGAAACGCTTCCCGCACAATATACCGTTTTTCGACTTCTGAGTCTTCACGCGGAGTCTAAAATAAAGTATTATACTGGCTATTTAAGGACCCGCTGAGAGATGAACGCCATCCGTGAACGACTCACATGCCTGCAGAAAGGTGAAAGGCCACCGGCCGCCGATATTGCCGCGCTTCTCAAAGCGCAAGGCAAAGACTGCGATTTGATCTATGAGGCCGCCAATGATCAGCGCCGTCAAACCATGGGCGAAGCGGTTCATCTCAGAGGCATCATCGAATTTTCCAACTTCTGCCGGAACAACTGTTGGTATTGCGGCATCCGTTGCGACAACACGCACGTCAAACGTTATCGGATGACGGCTGAGGAGATTGTCGAAACCGCGAAAAACGCCAAAGCTTGGGGATGCGGCACCGTCGTTCTGCAATCCGGCGAGGACGCCTTCTTCACCGTAGACATGCTGGGCGATATCCTGCGCCGCATCAAAAGCGAAACGGGCTTGGCCGTTACCCTTTCCGTCGGCGTGCGGACACGCGAAGACCTCGCCTCGTTGAAGACCGCGGGCTGTGACCGTTATCTGCTCCGTTTCGAAACCACGTCCAACGCGCTCTTCTCCGCCATTCACCCGGACGAATCCTTCGAACACCGCATGCAATGTCTGACGGATCTGAGGGAGCTCGACTTCCAAGTCGGCAGCGGTTTCATGATCGGCCTGCCGGGCTCAACGCCAGAAATGATTGCGAACGACATTCTGTTCGCCACCCGGCTGAAGCTGGACATGATCGGATGCGGGCCCTTCCTCTCGCATCCGGACACGCCGCTCGCCGCGAAGCCTTTACTCGAGGACCGCGGCGTCTACTACAAAACCATCGCCCTGTTGCGGCTTCTCAACCCAACCGCGCATATTCCGGCCACCACCGCGTTCGACGCGCTCGAGCCAGAAGGCCGAAACCACGTTCTCATGCGCGGTGCCAATGTGTTTATGCCGAACATCACGCCCGGCCAATACCGCAGCATGTACCTGCTTTACCCGAACAAACCGTGCGTGGACGAGGATGGCGCCGCCTGCGCCCTCTGTGTCCGCGGCCGGCTCGCCGCGCTCGGACGAGAGATCGCGACCGGGCCCGGACATGCTCTTCGCACGAACATTCAAGGTGTTTTATGACGCTTACCGTCAATGGGCAATCCCGTTCTTTCGCCGCGATAGATAACCTCGCGCAACTTCTGGAGACCTTGGGCGTAACCGTCGGGAAAATGGCCGTTGAACTCAACGGCCGTATCATTCCGTCCTCCGCGTTTGCGGCCACACCGATCACAGCCGATGACCAAATCGAAATCATCCAGTTCGTGGGCGGCGGCTGATCGGCCATAAAACGCTTATGGCCTGATTTCAACTTTTAACTCCTAACACCAAGCTCCCTTTTTTATGAAACCTCTCGTTATTGCAGGACACACGTTTCACTCCCGCCTTTTCATCGGCACCGGCAAATTCGGATCACATGAAACCATGCGACAGGCGATCGAGGCCTCCGGTTGCGAACTGGTCACCATTGCGCTGCGCCGTGTCGATCTCGACAAAAATCCTGAGGGCGATGCACTCATTTCGAAACTCGACTCCGAGAAAATTGTGGTTGTGCCCAACACCAGCGGGGCCCGCACGGCCGAAGAAGCGATCCGCATCGCGCGTCTGGCGCGCGCCGCCGGAGGTTTCACATGGGTGAAACTTGAGCTCACGCCCAACCTCCACCATCTGCTGCCGGACCCCATCGAAACCCTCAAGGCCGCGGAAGTCTTGGTTAAAGAAGGTTTCCATGTGCTGCCGTACATCAACGCCGACCCCGTGCTGGCCAAACGGCTCGAAGAGGTCGGCACCGCCGCCGTGATGCCGCTGGCGGCACCCATCGGAACGAACCTTGGCCTGCGTTCGATCGACATGCTGTCGATCATTGTGGCCAATGCCCGCATCCCCGTGGTTGTGGATGCCGGACTCGGCATGCCCTCACATGCCGCAGCCGCCATTGAACTCGGCGCGGACTGCGTCCTGATCAACACGGCGATTGCCGCAGCCGCCGACCCTGTCGGCATGGCGAAAGCCTTTGCAAAAGCCGTACAGGCCGCTGAAGAAGGAATGGCGGCAGGCCCCCGCGCCCCGCGTTCCACAGCCGACGCCTCCTCGCCCCTGACCGGGTTCCTTTGGGAGAAATAGGAACGGTTCAGCGGACCTGGACAGGCGAATCCCCCTCCGACGGCAGGAACGGAATATTTTACTCCTTTTTGCCAAGCGCGAAAACCTCGCGCCATGTGATGGCATTCTTGTCGGTCAGCGACAATTCGAGCGGATGTTCGCCATCGAAATGAAAGGATGTCCACCAAACCGCCGTCGCAAAACCGGCGACGCCCTGCGCATGGGGATCCTTCACTTTCTGCATAGCGCAGAACACGTAATCGCCGGGAGGCATTCCAAAGTGATAGGTCGAGCCATCCGTGATGGACTGAGAACGGATATGGAACGCCTGACCGAAAACCGTCTCCAGAAAACGGATCGCGCTCAGTTCGGC
>CAZTDL010000467.1:0-4009 GCA_964612775.1 uncultured Lentisphaeraceae bacterium | reverse complement strand
TTAAGTGGTTAATGGGATCGGTCACCGAGGCGTGCCGGCTATGCACCGCCGTTGTCAGAGGCGGAACGCCGGCATACCCTGTGCCCGGGACGGCTTCGGAAAGATGACAGGCGGCACAGAAGACCGGCTGGCTTTTTTGGGCCACGGAAGCATAGAGTCCGTTCGTCGTGAACCCTTTTGCCTGAAGAATGACGGCATATTGGGTCGGCATATCCCGAAACCGGACCGCATCATGAAGACGCAGAATGTTGAGGCGATAATCACGCGTCGGATTCGGCTGCCACACCCACCCCGCAGGCGGAAGGGCGGCGGAACCCGAACCGGAGGCGTGGCATAGGCGGCAGTCCATCTCATCGGAAACCGGCAGCACGATATCCGTCGTCGCGACCCTCGTGTTTCCGTTGCTGGCAGAGAGACGCATCATGGGATATGCATTCTTGCGCAGCAGGTCATCATACGGGGTGATCGGAACGCCATAGGCGGCAAACCACCCATAGGCGCCCTCGCCGTTCATGCGCATGGGCGTGTTGTTTGTCCCCGGCATGAGCGACTGAGGATATCCGGCCCCCGAAAGATCCACGCCCGCATCGGGCGCAAGGTTCTGCCCGAGCAAAAGCGGAACACTGTTCCAAAAATCGCTTTTGCCTCGCGAGGTCGTATTGATGGACCCCGCCGGATCCGCGATCGCCGCATACGATACGGCGCAACCGGTTTCGACGTCCACCCGATGAGCGGTTCCGTTCAGCCCCCAAACCAGCTGCGCATGCAAAGTGTTATACGGCGGGAGTATGGAGAAAACGGAGTAATCATTGTCCAGGCAATGCATGCCGAGATTATTCCAGCCCATCACATGCCAATTGGTTTGCGACCACGCGTCATCGAGGGAAAAGGCCAGCACGAGCGCGAACAGGGGTGCACGCCCCCTTTTCATGAACGAACAAAAAGAAACGGTCCCGCATTTGCATGAAGCGATCATATACGCACCCTCTTTCTGTCCGTATCACATCGGCACGGTATGATTTAGGCGGATGCGGGCTCGGTTGTCAATCCCGGATTACCGGCCGGTGCGATATAAAACCTCCGGTTTTTTTGCTGGCTCCAAGTTTCCTTGGCCGTTACAATGACCCCGTTCATTTCAAAATCGATTGGGGGCGATTCTGAAGTACGATGCGGATAGGCACAGCGTGAGACTCGAAGCGCGATGCGTGAGCAAGTCGTTCGGCGGCGTGCAGGCGTTGCGTGAGGTCTCGTTCGATCTTCGGCGCGGCGAGGTACATGCGCTCATGGGCGAAAACGGTGCGGGAAAGTCGACGCTGGTCAAGATTCTGGCCGGACTTCACGCGCCGGACGCGGGCGAGGTCCTTGTCGACGGCCGATGCGTAATGCTGCGATCTCCCCACGATGCCATGCGACACGGGATCGCAATGATCCACCAGGAACTGATGCCCGTACCCGACCTGACCGTTGCCGAGAACCTGCTGTTGGGCCGCGAGCCCCGCGGCCGCCTGCCCGGCACAGTCGACCGTCCCGCGCTGCGGCGCGAGGCGACCCGGCTACTGGGCTTGCTGAATGTCGAATTGACGGTCGAAGCACTCATGCGCACCCTCAGCGTGGCGCAGATGCAAACGGTCGAGATCGCTCGGGCCATCGGGACCGACGCCGCGGCAGTGATTATGGACGAGCCGACAGCGGCTCTTTCGGAGCGCGAGGCAGAGGCGCTCTTCGAAGCCATCAGGACGCTTCAAGCGCGCGGAACGGCCATCGTCTATATCACGCACAAGATGGATGAAGTCTTTCGGATCGCCGACCGCATAACCGTGTTGCGCGACGGAGGACCTGTCGGCACAGTGGCTTCTCGCGAACTGAACGAGGCTGGCCTAATCACGATGATGGTGGGACGCGCGCTTTCGGGCGGCCGCGTGCGGGGCCGCGTCGTCTCCGGTGAATGCCTTCTTTCAGCCCAAGGCTTATCGCATGCGAACGCATATCGAAATGTGCGGCTCGACCTGCGGCGCGGCGAAATTCTGGGATTGGCCGGGCTGATGGGCGCAGGCCGCAGCGAGGTGGCCTCGGCGCTCTTCGGACTTGCGCCGGCCGAGCGCGGTGAAATCCGTGTCAGAGGAAACCCCGTCCGCATCAGGAATCCGATCGAGGCCATGCGACTCGGCATCGGGATGGTCACCGAAGACCGGCGCGCCGACGGCTTCGTACCGCTCATGTCGGTGCGCCATAACGTTACACTGGCCGCGCTGAAACGTTGCAGCCGGGGGCCGGTCATTCGGCACGCGACGGAAGCGGCCGCAGCAGCACGCGCCATCGAACGGGCCGGTGTTCGCGCGCGCGGTGACGGTCAGGCTGTCGTGCAGCTCAGCGGCGGCAATCAACAGAAAGTCGTTTTTGCGCGGACGCTGATGCCTGACCCTGAAATCGTGATTCTGGACGAGCCGACGCGCGGTATCGATGTCGGCGCGAAGGCGGACGTTCACGCCCTGATCGCGGGGTTGGCGGATCAGGGCAAGGCGGTGCTTCTGATCTCTTCCGAGATGTCCGAGCTTCTGGCGTTAAGCGACCGGTTGCTGGTCATGCGACAGGGCGAGATTTCCGCCGAACTGGACCCGCTGAAGGTTACTCAAGAGGAGGTTTTGAAACATGCTATGCCGATTTGACAAGGCAACGTGCGCACGCGGGATGAAAAGGCTTGCAGGCCGTCTCGGCATTGTGATCACGCTTCTGGCACTCGCGACTGTGCTCGCCGTCCTGAAGCCGCACTTTTTGAGCGCGGCAAACCTGACCAACGTGGTGCGTCAGGTTTCGATCAACGGCATCTTGGCGGTCGGCGTGACGGTGGTGCTGCTGACGGGCGGAGTGGATCTTTCGCTGGGATCGCTGGTGGCCGTAACGGGCGTTGTGGCGGCACACTTGGCTCACCCCGGCGCATATCCCCTCCTGGTGCCGATCGCGGCCGGCATTCTGGCGGGCACCGCCTGCGGTGCGGTGAACGGAGCCGTCATAACGCGTTGCGGCGTGCCGTCGTTCATCGCGACGCTGGGAATGATGACGGCGGCGCGGGGGCTCGCGCTCGTGCTCAGTGACGGACGACCGATTTCGAACATGAGCCCGGCGCTGACACGGCTGGCGGGCGATGTGGCGGGCGTACCCATCCCCGCCTTGATCCTGATAGCGGTCGCCGCCCTTGTGGCGTGGATGCTGAAAAACTTACGATGGGGAAGATACCTGTATGCGGTCGGCGGCAACGCGCAGGCCGCGAGAGCCGCCGGCATCCGTGTGCGCGGCGTGATCTTTCTCGCCTATGCGCTGTGCGGCGCGCTGGCGGGGCTGGCGGGCATCGTGCTCGCCGCGCGCATCACGACGGGACAGCCGAACGCCGGCGTGGCGTATGAACTGGATGCGATTGCGGCTGTCGTGATCGGCGGCACGCGTCTGTCGGGCGGCGTGGGCGGCGTGGGCGGCACCCTGCTGGGCGTTTTACTCATGGGCGTCATCGGGAACGGACTGGATCTTCTGAGCGTGCCCTCTTATTATCAGCAGATCGTGAAGGGGCTTATCATTATCGGTGCGGTCTGGTTCGACCGTTGCCACCAAACGTCGGAAAAGGAGCGTGTCGAATGAAGCGAATGTGCGCAGTCATATTGGCGTTGCTGTGCGGGTGCGGCCGATCGGGACATGAGTCGGGCGACACTCGTCCCGTAATCGGCGTGTCATTGCTCAATTTGTCCAACGAGTTCGTCGTAACCGTCCGCGACGCGATGGAGGCGCGCGCGAAGGAATCGGGCGTGCGGCTTCTCGTGAATGACGCGCAGCGCAGTCCTGAACGCCAGGTGCAGCAGATCGAAACGTTCATCGCTCAGAAAGTGGATGCGATTGTGCTCAATCCGTGTGAGTTGGAGGCCAGTTCTCCGGCCGTGCAAAAGGCCCTTGCCGCAGGCATCCCGATCATCAACGTGAACTCTGAGACCAAGGCCGCCCCTACGGCGTTTGTGGGATCGCG
>CAZTDL010000466.1:0-4010 GCA_964612775.1 uncultured Lentisphaeraceae bacterium | reverse complement strand
CGTCACAAAACTCCGGCTGACCACGGTAGCCATGACGGGCTGGCGGCGCAGAGATGCGGCTTGGGACGGGACGCGCCCCGAGTTCATGCCCCCCTCTCCGGGCATCAAGACGTGGGAAAGCGCCATGACCTATGCGGCCACCGTTTTCACCGAGGCGCTGCCCGGCATCGACTGCGGACGCGGCACCAATCTTGCCTTCCGCGTGTTGGGCGCGCCGTGGCTCCGGGCCGAGCCCTTCTGCGACCTTCTGGCGCGGCAAAAGCTCTCGGGGGTAACCTTCCATCCCTACCGTTACGCGGCAGGTCCCGGCCCGTACGCCGGACGCGAACTCGACGGTATTCGTTTGACGGTCACGAATCCCGCGCGCTTCAAACCGGTTGAAACCTCGCTGGCTCTTGTGCATGTCTTGACCGAAGCATACGGGACAGCCCGCATCTGGCGACACAAAGGCGTTCGTCCCGAGTGGTTCGATAAACTTTACGGCACCCGCCGAATAAGAGCGCACCTCCGCGCCGGCGCTTCTCTCGAAGCGTTGTTTTCGGATTGGGACCGCGAACGGCAAGCGTTCATCGTCTCGCGCAAGAAGGCTTTGCTTTATTGAGGGAAGCGTCTCAAAACAAGAAACGGGGGGGACGTTTTTCGTTTTTCAACGCCTCGCGCCTCGCGCTTAATTCTGAACACGTGTCGTTTTGCCGTGTTGACCCTGTCGAGGGAAGACGTTAAACTCACGTTTCTTTTTTGGGCGGCACGTGCCCGTTACGTGCATCGCAGGGAAGATATCCCCTGTAAAAGGAGCATAGAGATGAAGGCAACGCAATCCGCAAACCAGATGTTTGATGACGTTTTGTTAAAAGGGTTCGCGGATAAAATTCGCGCGACAGGAAAGATCGATCCTGCCCTATATGAAAAATTCAACGTCAAGCGGGGCCTTCGCAATTCGGACGGGACAGGCGTGCTGGTCGGGCTCACCGGCATCGGCAGCGTACACGGCTATATGATTTCGGAGAGCGAGAAAGTCTCGGTGCCGGGGCAACTCTTTTACCGCGGCATCAACGTCAACGATCTGGTGACGGGGTTTCAGAGCGAAAAGCGGTTTGGTTTTGAGGAGTGCGCTTATCTCCTGCTCTTCGGCGAATTGCCGAACGCGCCGGAACTGAAGGGCTGGAACGATCTGCTGAGCACCTGTCGGCGTTTGCCGGACGGATTCAAGGAAGGCGCGATCATCCGTTGCCCCGGCAAAGACATCATGAACAGTATCGCGCGCGCGGTGCTGATGGCCTACACGTATGATCCGGAGCCCGACAAATTGGATATCGGCACGGTCCTGCGGCAGAGCATTGAGCTGATCGCGCAGTTCCCCACGATTGCCGCCTATGCCTACCAGGCGAAGGCCCACTACCACATGGGCCAAAGTCTGATGCTGCGTTATCCCGAGAAAGACAAAAGCACGGCGGAAAACTTCCTGATGCTCATCCGCGAAGACGGGCTGTACACGCAGCTTGAGGCCGAGCTCCTCGACCTCTGCCTGGTCCTGCACGCCGAACACGGCGGCGGCAACAACTCCGCTTTCACGACGCACGTGGTCACGTCGTCGTTCACCGACACCTATGCCGCCATCGCGGCCGCGACGCTCGCGCTCAAAGGCCCGCGACACGGCGGCGCCAATCTGCGCGTGATGGAGCAGATGCGCGAAATGAAGGAGAACATCGAGCACTGGGACAACGAGGGCGATGTCGCCGACTACCTGTCCAAAATTCTCAACAAGCAGGCCGGCGACGGCACGGGGCTGATCTATGGGCTCGGCCATGCCGTCTATACCCTTTCCGATCCCCGCACCGAGATGCTGCGCGAAAAGGCGCGCAGCTTGGCCAAAGCCAAAGGCCGCGACGAGGAGATGGCGCTGTATGAGATGATTGAGCGCATCGGTCCCGACATCTTCAACAGAAATCGCGCCAAGCAGCGCGACTTGTGCGCGAATGTGGATTTCTGTTCCGGGTTTGTCTATGACATGCTTAATATCCCGATCGACCTCTACACGCCCATCTTCGCGATCTCTCGCGTCGTAGGCTGGTGCGCGCACCGGATCGAGGAGCTGCTCAACGGCGGCCCCATCATCCGTCCGGCGTACAAAGCCATTTTTGAACAGCGTCCCTACAAGGCCATGGAAGAGCGAACCTAACACGCATAAGGGTGTGTGATGGAAATCCGGAACTACAAACCGACGATGCGCTATCGGCCTTACGGCGCCAAAACAGAGGTGCTCGTTTCCATGCTTGGCATGGGGGCGATGCGCCTGCCGATGACCGACGGCAAGATCGACGATGCGCGGGCGATCGACCTGATTGAGACCGGCTTTGAAGGCGGCATCAATTATATCGATACCGCGTATGTTTATAACGATGGCGAAAGCGAGCGGGTCGTCGGCACCGCCCTCAACAACGGCTGGCGCGACAAGGTATATGTCGCCACCAAAATGCCGGCCTGGGAACTGGAGAAGCCCGGCGACCAAGAGGCGCGGATGCGCCTGCAGCTCGCCCGCCTGCAGACGCCGCGCATTGATTTCTACCTGATGCATTCGCTCAACAAGCGCTATTGGAAAAACGTGTTGGCGTCCGATTCGCTGGCATGGCTGGACGAGGAAAAGCGGCGCGGGCGGATCCGTTTCGCGGGGTTCTCGTTCCACGATGACTTCGAGGCGTTCAAATCGATCATCGACGCCTATGACTGGGATTTCTGCCAAATCCAGTACAACTATGCGCAGCATGACATTCAAGCGGGAACGCGGGGGCTTCAATACGCTCACAGCAAAGGCATCGGCGTGGCCATTATGGAGCCGCTGTTCGGCGGGTTTCTCACCGGGCCGCAAATGCCACCGGGCGCAAGTCGGCTGTTTGAGGAGTACGGAGCCAACCCGGTCTCCAGCGCTTTACGCTGGATCTGGAATCAGCCGGAGCCGGCCGTGGTCCTGAGCGGCATGAGCGAGAAGTATCAAATGAAGGATAACCTCCGCACGGTCGAAACGGCGGATGTGGGCGTGCTTACGGAACGCGAGAAACAAGTGCTCGAAAAAGTGTGCCGGTACATGCGCGCAAGCGTCCCGATCGCGTGCAGCAAATGCGGCTACTGCCTTAAAAGCTGTCCGGTCGGGGTCAAAATACCCTCTCTGTTCGATATTTACAACAAGCACCTGCTCGTTGAGCGTAAGCATAGGCTTCAGCCCGCGCTGTACAAAAGTCTGATGCCGAACGAAAAAGCGTCGGCGTGCATCCGTTGCGGCGCGTGCAAGAAACACTGTCCGCAATCAATTGACATTCCGTCCTGGCTGCAGAAAGTGGCTGCGGAATTTGAAGGAGAAAAACCGTTATGACCAACCTCACGCACGAAGTCTCCGTCGGCGCGGCGGACATTGTCCAGAAACAAGCTTCCGAAGTCACACAAGCGTTCGCGGCCGAGGTCCACAACGGCCGCGAGATTCTGAATGTGGTGTTGACGTGGTTCGCCGAGAACGGCATTTCGTTTCTCGTGAATCTTCTGGTGGCGTTGCTGCTGTTGCTCATCGGCTCGCACCTGATCCGCTTGGTCACGGACGCGACCCATAACGCGCTGAAGAAAACGGGACGGGTGAACACCCTCTTGCAGAATTTTCTGAGCAGCGTCGTGAACAAGATTGCCTGGGTGCTGCTGCTCATGATCGTATTACAGCGTCTCGGCGTCAATATCGCGCCGCTGATCGCCGGCTTAGGCGTCACGGGCTTCATCTTCGGGTTTGCCTTCCAAGAATCGCTGGGCAATCTGGCCGCCGGCATGATGATCGCCATTAACATGCCTTTTAAAGTGGGCGATTATGTGGCCGTAGGCGGCATGGAGGGCTCGGTTCAAGAGCTCAACATGATGGCCACAACGCTGGCAACCGCCGACAACAAGAAAGTGGTCGTGCCCAATAAAGTCGTGTGGGGCACCGCGATCACCAACTTTACGGCCACTGACCGGCGGCGTGTGGATCTGGCGAT
>CAZTDL010000465.1:0-4012 GCA_964612775.1 uncultured Lentisphaeraceae bacterium | reverse complement strand
AGGCCCCGTGCCGATCAGCAACGGACGGATGTACATCGAGCCGCCCGTGCCGAACGGCGGCACATAGTCCTCGTTTTCCTTGACCACACGCTTGACCGCGTCAACAAACATGTCGACCGGCACCTGCGCCATACAGGTCCGCCGTGCCGTATTGAACATCCGCTCGGCATTGGATTCCGGACGAAAAACGCGCACCTTGCCGTCCTTGCAGCGAAAAGCCTTCATCCCCTCAAAAGCCTCCTGTCCATAATGCAGGCAGGAAGCCGCAATGTGCATCTGAATATAAGGCGAGGAAACAAGCTCACCCGTATCCCAAGCGCCGTCACGCCACACATAACGAATGTGGCACCGCGTATCCATGTATTTGAAACCCAGCCCGTTCCAGTCGATGTTTTGCATTGTTCTTGTCCTTGACTATAGGAGCCGCATGACGCATCTACTCCCGAAAAACAGGCATTACCTTACCTTGTTTTTCGCAAGTTGCAAGCCTGCAACGCGTTTTGGCCCGCAGAATAAAGCAGATCTTTCGGCGGTCTATTCCGGATACAGGCGCTTGCGGCAGACGTCGCAAAGGCCATGGGAAAACTGGACCGGGGTCTCATTATGCAGATAATCTTCGAGCGTCATCCAGCGGGGTTGCCCGCCGGGCAGCCCCGACTCTACTCGAATCTTCTTGCAACCCGAACAAACGGGAAGAATGCCTTCCAGCCGTTGCACATGCAGCAGGGTTGACTCCAGTTTTCTGATCGCGGCCTCTTTTTCTGCCTCGGCGCGTTTGCGGTGTTCAATCTCCTGTTGCGCCAGACTCAGTTCGACCCGGATTTCAGCCACTTCCTTCAAAATAGCCAAGACGGGTCGGTTTTCAAACAAGACCCCTTTTTTCTCTTTTTGCCAGTTCAGATAGGCATAGAGCAACGGACACGCAAAAAACGAGATCACCAATCGGCTTGAAAACGTTCCCATCATGATATTGAAATATCCAGGCGTTCCGGCGAAGGCCCCCGTGGCAAAAAGAGCCACGTCCAACCACATCACGCCGAGCAGCGTGAGGAACGCCCTGATCCAAAGATGCAGTCCCAGTCGCGGCTTACCGAAAAACTCCCAAGACATCGCCAAAAAGATCAGATCCGCCACCGTCGCCATCACCGAGGCCGTGTTGATTCTGAGACCGGGAGTCGGCACGTAACTGCTCAGAGGAAACCCCGCGATACGCATCTGGATATTCAGGACGAGCGCGACGAGAGGAACCATCACCGACACCCCCGCCACCGTTGAAATCGCGACGCGAGTCGCGCGAGGACCGTCGAAAACATAAACCACAAACACGCCGAGCAAGAGGGATGTATAGAAAACCGTAGAGCCCACCATAAACGTGACAGGGCCGGCCCTTACGCAGACGCCAGCATCCGTCACCCACGACATGATCGCGGTGATGCCGCCCATGACCGCATAGAAGAAAGCCAACCCGTAACGTCCTCTTAGGGCATGCGCCCCCAACACCAGAATATAGACCGAGAGAGCCTCGAAAATCAGCAGCAGCAACTCGTTACTCATTATCATCCTTCTGCATTCGCTTTTGAACCGCAAGGCGGCCAACGACTGACGCAACGACCGCCGCGCCAAGCAACTCTTTTTTCCTGCGGCACGCCAACAGGCGGGATGGACGGTTACTTTGCAATGACGGTATTGCGGCACCGGTGAAAAAGCATCTCGTTGCCTTTTTATTCAAAAAACCCATAAGCAATGTGGCATAACCCTTTGATATTGGCAAGTGAACGATATCAGAAAGTCGCGTCGCGATGTCGGGCTCTCTGACAAAGGGGTTGCGGCGGACAAAACGCCTTGGTACCTTGTTTATTATGAAAACTCATTTTCTGATGCTTCTGTTGTTGGGGACGTGCGCACGCCTTTTCGCTCAGTCACTGACCCTTTGGCCATCCGATCTGTGCGAGGTTCAACAACATGCTGACAGCGTGATGGCCATCGATCCGACAAAGATTATCTTGGTCACGACCGGCACGACGTACACGTGGCCCGGCGTCACGGTCCTTTTCAAAGCCGGCGAAATGGACCTGTCGGCATATGGACCGCTAAACATAACGGTCAGCAACACCTCCAGCCGCGCGATAACGGTCAGTCTGAGCGTTAAAAATCACGTTCAAAAAGGCGGATCGCCCGCCGGTAGCGTATCGCTACAACCCGGCGCCGCGGATGTGATCACCGCCAGTCTGCGGCAAACCCCCTGGGTCTTGGATAAGCCGCTTGAACTGGTTGGCATGCGCGGATACCCGGCTTCTCTCGAAGGCGGCACCTTCAATGTGCGGAAGACCGCCGAGTTGCACATCTTCGTTGGCCAGTTCACGGAACCCGCCTCGTTTGCCATTCTCAAAATCGAGGCCGTCAAGAAACCGCTTGAACTGTTCAAGGCCGACACGTTCATGCCTTTTGTGGATAAGTTCGGCCAGTTCGCACATGCCGATTGGCCCGGAAAAGTCCACAGCGAGGAAGAGTTGCTTCTGTCTAAGACAAGTGAAGCGGCTTGGCTCGACGCCCAGCCCGAAAGTTTCGCCGACCGCGATGCGTGGGGCGGCTGGACCCGCGGCCCGCGCTTCATGGCGAGCGGTCCGGCCACCACCGAGAAGATCAACGGCAAATGGTGGCTGGTCGATCCTGACGGGCGACTCTTCTTCTCCCACGGTGTGGATTGCGTGCGACCCGACGCCGAAACCGGCGTTCAGTTCCGCGAAACTTATTTTTCTTGGCTGCCGGAAAAAGATACGCCGGCCGGCACTTTCTATGGGCGCGCCAGTTTTGCCGCTCACGGATTTTATAAAGACAAAAAGGCATACAAGACCTTTGATTTTGCCCGGTCCAATCTGCTGCGAAAATACGGCGCGGACTGGTATGACGCTTTTGCCGCACTCGCCCACCGCCGCATCCACGCCTGGGGTCTGAACACCGTGGCCAACTGGTCTGACAGCAAGGTCTACCTGCTGCGACATACGCCCTACACCGCCTGGCTCCATACCGGCGGACCGCGCATTGAAGGTTCTGAAGGCTGGTGGGGTAAATTCCCGGACCCCTACTCGCAGGCATTCGGAGACGGTATCCGCAAACAGGCCGAAGCGCAGAAGAACATCGGCACAGCGGAGGATCCGTGGTGTATCGGCTATTTCGTGGATAATGAGCTCTCAGGGGGCAAAGACGACCGTTCGCTCGCGCGTTCCGCCCTGCGGTCTCCCGTATCCCAACCCGCTAAAATCGCGTTCAGATCATGGCTGGAAACGAAATATGCGACGCCCGCAGCGCTGAACACGGCGTGGGGCACAACCTATGCCACGTGGGACGCTTTCCTTACCGCCACAAACATACCCAGCGAAACGTTATGCGGCGCAGATTTGGAAGCCTTCCATATGGAACTCGCGGAACGCTATTTCCGAGTCATCCGCGACGCGGTCAAAGCGGCCGCGCCGAACAAGCTCTATCTCGGGTGCCGCATCGCGTGGAGCGCACCGAGCGTCTTCCGTGCCGCCGCCAAATATTGCGACGTCGTAAGCGTGAACATATATGAAAAACAGGTTACACACGATTTACCCGAAGGCAGCGCGGACAAACCCATGATCAACGGAGAATTTCATTTCGGCGCACTTGACCGCGGCATGTTCTCTACCGGTCTCGTGGCAACCAAAGACCAACAGGACCGCGCCGCCTGTTACATCAATTTCGTCAAGTCGTGTCTCGCCCATCCGCGTTTCGTCGGGACGCATTGGTTTCAGTGGCGCGACCAAGCGTTGACCGGTCGCAGCGATAGCGAAAACTATCAGATCGGCTTTCTGTCCGTAACCGATCAGCCGTACCCCGAACTGGTTGCGGCCGCACGTCAGATAGGCTCGATGATGTACGAAACACGCTTCGGTCAACAGGGGGCGGCCTCTGCGGGAATCCTGCCGGCCGTCTCCACACCGGCATCACCGGTTTTCCAGTTGCACCGCGGCGCAAGAGGAGTACGATT
>CAZTDL010000464.1:0-4014 GCA_964612775.1 uncultured Lentisphaeraceae bacterium | reverse complement strand
CATTCAGCAGCGCATGACGGTGTCCGAACTATTGCAGATGCCCTTCTATCATCCGACTGCGGAAGAGGCCCTACGTGCCGCGCTGCTTGATGCTGCTCAAAAATTGCATGTCGAAGGTGGATCACCCTTACCTGCCCTTTGCGGAAGTTGCCCCGAACCCCCACTCTGCTGACGCGCGCGGATCTTAACTCCCGCGGTAGGGATACACCCTATAGTTGAAGACGGTCACATCGCATAACATGCCCTTTGACGTGATGGCGAATACAATGCCGTCCCAACGGAAAGGAACACAATGAATCTCTTATTAGCTTTTACAGCATCATGGGGCTCCCACGGCATCTGGATCGGCGGCGGTGCGGGCGGCGTTCTGCTTGTCATCATCATCGGATTGCTCGTGCTTCGCCGTTAGGTGAAGCGGCTTGAGGAAACACGTTCGCCGTCACTCCGACGGCGAACACAACAAAGAAGGATGGATTACCATGACCAAGCTGGAAGTCAAAGGCGACTGGAACATCGCGAAGGGCAAGCTGAAGCAGAAGTGGGCCAAGCTCACGGATGACGATCTACAGTTCGCCGAGGGCATGCACGAAGAACTGTTTGGCCGCATCCAGAAGCGTACCGGCGAAAGCCGCGAAGCGGTCGAAAAAGCAGTCAAAGAGGCCTGCTCAAGTTGCGGCTGCGGTTGCAGCTGCAAATAGGCGCGAACGCGCGGGGCGGAAGATACGGTTCATAAATATCGTGATGGCATGAGTATCCGATGGTTACGCGATGTTTTCGGCGGTATCGCAAACCCTGCGCTTTTCGTAAATTCTGTTTGCAAAAGATGTTTCATTCCCTTATTAGCCGTGTACCTTTGTTAATTTATCCTCCACTTCTCTTGTTTCACGAGGGATTCCAATGAAATCTAAGCGTGCGGAAAAAGACTTCCCCGTTGTTCGCGTAGGCGGTTCGGCCGGCGGGCTCGACGCCTATATCCGGCGGCTGCGGCATCTGCCGGCCGATAGAGATTATCAAGCGAGGCCTGCTATGAAGGACTCCATTGTTCTCCTTTGTTTTCCGTAGCGCGGCTGCGCCAAAAATCCCCATGAAATGACACGTAAAGGTTGCCATCACCGGCTCTTTGCGGAAGTCGCCCCGAACTCCCGCTTTGTTGACACGATTATCGAACTCACAACCAGGAAACAATTATGACCAGAATCATGAGTCGCGAGATCCGCCTGGCCTCCCGCCCGAGCGGTTATCCAACTGCCGCAAACTTTGTGTTGGCGCAGACAGAGCTGGAATCGGTGAAAGACGGACAGGTTTTGGTTCGGAATCTTTTTATGTCGGTGGACCCCTACATGCGCGGTCGCATGAATGCGGGAAAATCGTATATTCCGCCGTTCGAGGTGGGCAACGTGCTCGAAGGCGGTGCCGTCGGCGAAGTCATCGCGTCGGGCGCCCAAGAATTCAAACCGGGCGATGTCGTTACGTCCAATTTCGGCTGGAGGGAATACTTCAGCGCATCGCCGAAAGAGCTGCATCCGGTCAGCCGCGAGATCCAGCCGCTCTCGGTTTATCTGGGTGCCCTCGGCATGACGGGAATGACCGCTTGGGCCGGGTTGAATTCCGTCGAGGTCAAAACCGGAGACGTCATCCTTGTCTCGGGTGCCGCCGGCGCGGTGGGCAGCATGGTCGGGCAACTGGCGAAACTGCGCGGTTGCCGCGTCATCGGCTCAGCCGGTTCCGCCGAGAAGGTTCGATTCCTGCGCGACGAATGCGGATTCGACGATGCCTTCAATTACAAAGACGTCCCGGCCTGCGAACAACTAAAGCGCGTGGCACCGGACGGAATCGACATCTATTTCGACAATGTCGGCGGCGACATGCTCGAGGTGGCGCTTTCGACCCTGCGCACGCATGGGCGGATCATCGCCTGCGGGAGCATCTCTGGTTATACCGAAGAGAAGCCGCAGCCCGGGCCCTCCAATCTGTTCTACGTGACCACAAAACGGCTGACGATGAAAGGCGTCATGGTTTTCGATTGGATGGATCGCCAAGCCGAATTCGAAAAGGAAGTCGGAGGGTATTTTCAAGCCGGCAAGGTGAAGCATAAAGAAACGGTCGTTGTCGGACTCGACCAAACGCCAGATGCGTTCATCGGACTCTTCCGGGGACAAAACATCGGAAAAATGGTGGTAAAGCTGGCATGAGCCTCGCCTTAACACCATGTTTAGAAAAAATCTTCTCATGAAACGTTTCAGATTCGCATATGTTTTGCCGTCCTTGCGCTCGGTTCGCTCGCGCCCGCACAGGCAGTCGTCGAAACCTATGACCTCGACCCCGTACACACGTGGGTCGGCTTCAGCGTCTCGCATTTCGTCACCAAGAGGGGCCCGGCTTCTTCGCCAAGAGGAGAACTCATCGTGGAAAAAATCAGTGCAAACACGATTTCCGAAGACCTGAAACTTCCAGCGAAGGCCACCGAAGAGATGAGAGAAGAGCTTCGTCTTCTTTTCAGGAACAAGTACGTCCAGACGGAACCCGCAACTATTGTACCCCTGAGGCACAGCTTGTTGCGACTAAGTTCACAGACCAGCGTAACCGATTAAGCGTGCGATTAAGTGTGCGCGCCGGATCGTCTCGGCGCATGGCGTTATAACTCACTATAACCGATTTCCGTTGAAGCCTGATTGTGTCTGACAGACTCCTATGAGAGGTAGGGTTTCACCCCATCGTTCGGAGTCAGTTCTACGGATATACTTCCACAGTATTACTTTTTAGTATCCGAAACTTGGTTACAAAGGAACCGCCACGATGAATAGGTCGGCAAAGATATTAGCGGCATCGGAACTTCGTTACCGCAGACTTTTTGAATCCGCAAAAGACGGCATCCTGATTCTTGATGCCGAAACGGGCGAGGTCGTGGATGTCAACCCCTTCCTGATTGATATGCTAGGCTACTCGCATGCGCAATTAACCGGGAAGGCCATCTGGGACCTGGGTTTCTTCAAAGACATCGTCGCCAACGAAGCCAAGTTCTCGGAGTTACAGCATAAGGAATATGTGCGCTACGAAAACATGGCGCTTGAAACTAGCTCCGGTCAGCGGCGCGAGGTCGAATTCATCAGCAACGTCTATCTGGAGAACGATAAAAAATCATTCAGTGCAATATCCGCGATATCACCGAAAAAAAGAAGGCGGACAAAGCGCTGCGCGAGCAAATGGAGGAACTCCAACGCTGGCATGACGTCACATTGGGCCGTGAAGGTCGAGTACTCGAGTTGAAGGAGGAAGTGAACGCGCTGCTGCTTAAGGCGGGCGAACCGGCACGCTATTTGAGTTTACGTGACTGAGTTAAGAAGGGAGTCCCGGCAATGCCAATCATGAACAGGAGGCTCTTGGTTCTGGGATGGATGCTTTGCTTGGCATCGTCCCTGCCGGCGGTTGACGCGATCCGCTCCGCCTCCGAACCGGATTTTCCTCCGCTGTCAATGGTCAACACGACGGGACAAGCGGACGGCTTTGCCGTCGATTTATTACGTGCCGTCCTGAAAGCAATGGGCCGCGAAGTGACCTTCGAAATCGGGACGCGGTCCCAAATCAAGCGGGATCTTACCCATGGCAAACTCGACGTACTGCCTTTGATCGTACGCGCGCAGGAACGCGAAACGCCGTATGAGTTCACGATCCCCTGTCTCACGCTGCACGGTGTGCTTTTCATCCGCAAAAATGCGACAGACATTCAAACGTGGTCCGATCTGCGGAACAAACGCGTCGCCGTCATGAAGGGCGATGCTGCAGAGGAGTATGCGCGACGTATTCAGCTCTCCGAGCGCATTCTTACGTACGACAGTTTTGCGGAAGCTTTTGAAAGACTCTCCGATGGCCATGCGGACGCCGTCATCGCCCAGAAAATCACCGGGGCACACCTGCTTATAAATCTGGGGATCACTAACGTATGGGTGGTCGGAAAACCCGACAGTGAATTCACGCAGACGTTCCGTTTTGCCGTACAGGAGAACAATAAAGAGC
>CAZTDL010000463.1:0-4015 GCA_964612775.1 uncultured Lentisphaeraceae bacterium | reverse complement strand
AGGAACAGGGGGTTCTGTTGGGCGGCGGGCCCGTGTTGACCGTGAGCGACGCATCCGTTCTTCTTAGCCCGAGGCTGCGTGATCGCGTGCTTGATCTGATGGGACGAGTCGGCGTACCGATCCAGACCGAGGCCTACAATTTCAGCGGTACGGATGCGCGGGCGTTCCCTCGGCGCGGTCTGACGTGTCCCGTGTTGCCGGTATTGGTGCCGACGCGGGGGAACCATTCGCCGTGCGAGGCGGCTGACCTTCGTGATCTCGAAGTGTGGGTTTCGGCGATCCGTGCGATTGCGGAACAGTTTTAGGAGTGGCCATGGAAGTGTGTGTGTTGGCGAGCGGCAGTAAGGGCAACTGTACCTACGTGTCCGGTGGAGGTGCGTCGGTGCTGGTGGATGCCGGGCTGTCGGCGCGCGAGATGGTGTCGCGCATGCGCACCGCCGGAATTGATCCCGCGTCTCTTCAAGCCGTGCTGTTCACGCATGACCATATCGATCATTTTCGAGGTATCGACGTGTTCTGCCGCAAATATCCCGTGCGTCTGTTCGCAAACGAGGGGACGGCCTCCGGCATCGAGAGCACGTATTCAAAAATGACGTGCGCGTGGGAGATTTTTGAGACTTCGTCCACCTTTGAGATCGAGGGGCTGAAGGTTGAGGCGTTTACGGTACCGCACGACGCTTCTGATCCTGTCGGCTTCGTTTTCGATGATGGCGTCTCCCGGCTGTGTTTGGCGACGGATCTGGGGCAAGCCACGCCGCTGATCTGTGCCAAGCTCGCGCAGTGCCAGGCTGCGATTTTGGAGAGCAATTACGACTATGACATGCTGATGCAGTCGGGGCGGCCGTGGCCGCTGAAGACCCGCATTGCCGGGCGAAGCGGTCACCTTTCGAACGATGACGCGGCGGCCCTGATGTGCATGTCGATTTCTGATCAGATGCACACGCTGTTGCTGGCTCACTTGAGTGAAGAGTGTAATACGCCCGCGCTGGCGCGCAACACGATGCGGCAGGCATTGAGTAAAGCTGGCCGCGGAGATGTGCGGGTCGAGGTTATGAGTCAGACTCAGGTTGGCGCGAGACTCGTGTTTTAGGCGTGTTGCATGTGTGCGTGTGCCCGTTCCGTCAGCGGGTGTAATGAACGGCAAGGGAAAGGCGAGGGGAAGAGATGTCACGTCACGGATGGCATGTGTTTGCGCTGGTCGTACAAGGGTTTGTTGTGGGGGCCCAAGAACGTTTTGTTGAGGCGCCTGAACGGACCGTTCCCGTGATTGACCGGGTGGATGTCGTCGTGGTCGGCGGTAACGAGGGCGGTTTAGCGGCCGCTTGGCGTGCGGCCAAACTCGGCGCGAAGGTCATTCTGCTCAACGAGCATACTTTTCTTGGCGGCGAGGTGACGGCTAAAGACCGGTTCGACTTGAAAGGCGGACCTGCGCCGAGAACCCCCTTTAGTCAGGCGTTGTTCAAAGAGATGACGCCGGCGCGTTACCCTGTGGTGGCGAGCGAGCTGCTGCTTGATGCGGGCGTGACCTTCCTTTACAACACGCGTCCCGGCGGAGTGCTGGTTGACGGAAAGGGGCGGCTCTGCGGCGTCGTCACGGCCAACAAGGCGGGGCTTCAAGCTGTGATCGCTAAGGTGGTGGTCGATGCGACTTACGTCGGCGCCGTCGCCAATGCGGTCGGCGCGCGACGGCAGCCATGGAAAACCTCGACTCTGAAGGTGTCCCGCCCACGCTATTCGGCGGACCACAAGAGCCGCGAGATGATCGTGCTTGACGTGCCCATGACGGATCTCTCTTGGGCCGCTCTCAATCGGGCGGAGAATGCCTTGCGCGAGGGGTGGCACGCTTATGTGCATGGACCGTTCGCGTACTGCATGGATTTCACCATGCCTAATCCGATCATCGGTGAAGCCTCGTTGGACGATGTGTCGGTTCTTGAGTCCGCGAGTCTTGATATGGGCGTGTTCAA
The DNA here is from genome assembly GCA_964612775.1 of uncultured Lentisphaeraceae bacterium. Taxonomy (GTDB): domain Bacteria; phylum Verrucomicrobiota; class Kiritimatiellia; order RFP12; family UBA1067; genus DAOPZC01. The sequence goes on along the minus strand of CAZTDL010000463.1, from coordinate 2,048 downwards.
GCCGAAAGGTTTGGAACGCCTGTTCGTGATCGGTTCGTCGAGCGCGGTTAGCCGCGAGGCTGTGAAGTGGTTGATGCAGCCCGTTGTGTTGGCGGAAGCGGGCGAGCGTCTTGGCGATGAGACGGTGCGGCTGGCGAAGGGCATCGTGCTGCCGTCTGACGAAACGCTGGCGGTCAAGACGTCCGTGTCGTCGGACGGCGTGTTGCCGGGGCTGGCGCTTCGTGAGCTGAACGAGCGCGAGCGTCCGTACCGTGTGAACGAGAGCGCGGTGGTCCGGCAGGCGACGGATGCGATTCCCGTTTGGGGGGAGTATGACGTGGTGGTGGTCGGCAGCGGACCCTCCGGTCATGCGGCCGCCATTGCGGCGGCGCGCGGCGGGGCCAAGACGCTAATGATCGAGCAGGCGGGCTTTATCGGCGGCAGCGTCGCGCTGGGCATTAAAGGTTTTTGGCGCGGCTATCGCCGGGGTTTCAACCAAGAATGGCGCGGCAAAGGCAATCCCGTGTATGCGAAATTGCTTAAAGAGGCGAAGGTGGATATCTGGTACCACTCCTTGGCCATGGGCGCGGTGATGCGCGGCCATGCCGTGGCGGGCGTTGAGGTCGCGACGTGGCTCGGACGCGGTGTGGCCTTGGGGAAGGTCGTCATCGACGCGTCGGGCGAGGGTGACGTGTGCGCGGCAGCGGGTGCCACGTTTTTCTATCTCAACGACGGCGATCTTTGTTTGGAAGAGGCTTCGTTCATCGGACAGAATCTGTATGCCAACGCGCTGCCGGTCGATCCGCTCGATATCGCCGGATTCACTCTGCATCATGTGTTGGCGGGACAATATGCGAAGAAACAGTATTTTCCCATGGCGCAGATTCGAGAGACGCGCCGGATCAAGGGCGATGTCGTGCTTGATGAACTGGATGTGAACGTCGGGCGCACGTACCGCGATGTGATTGCGATCGCGTCGTCCGCGTTTGATCCCCACGGCTACTACAGCAGCGATTATTCTTTCGCAGGCCTGATGCCTTCCACAAAGCATGTGAAAAAGGATGTGGTTGTCTATGTGCCGTTGCGCGCGATTTTGCCGAGCGGGCTTGAGAACATTATGGCGATCGGACGGTGCTACTCCACCACGCATGACGTGCAGGCGATCGTTCGCATGAATCCGGATGTGCTGAACCTCGGTTACGCGGCGGGGTGTGCCGCTGCGTTATGCGTGAAAAACGGTACGACCCCGCGCCAAGTCGATCTTGCCGCGCTCCAGCGGCATCTCGCGAAGATCGATGTTCTTCCTGCGGACAAACTCGCGGAGATCACGCGCGAAACCTTGCCTCCGGACGGTACGGCGCTCGCCGCCGCGGCCGAAGATCCGTCGCGGCGGCCGAACCTGCTGACACTCGCCTGCGGCGGCACGGCGGCCGTTCAACCTTTGCGCGACACCTTTGCCGTAGCGCCGACAGTCGCGAAGGCCAAGGCGCTTTGCCTGCTGGGTGATTCCACCGGTATTCCCATGCTGGCGTCGTGGATCGAGCAGGCGGCTTTGCCCAAAGGCCCTGCGTATGATTGGGAAGGGTTCCTGAGCGTGCCTGAACTGGATGGCGCGATGTGGGTGATCGCGATACCCCGCGATAAACGGGCGACCGCAGCGCTGGTTGGCAAGCTGGCCCAGTGCCAGGCGGACACGAGTTTCAATACGGTTCGGGCGGTGACGCTGGCGCTGGGACGGATCGGCGATCCGCAGGCCGCGCCGGCGCTGGCCGCGTTTCTGCGCAAATCGGGGGTGCAGGGGCATCGCGATGCGGGAAGGGATCCGAACAGCCTTGCGGCCGAGCACTTTTCGAAGGCGATGGTGGAACTTTTCGCGGCTTCAGCTCTGTATCGGTGCGGGGATGCCGACGGCCTCGGCCGCAAGATCCTGACGGGCTATCTGGACGACTGGCGGGGAATCTTTGTCCGGTTTGCCGGTTATTCACTCGCTGAGAAATAAACGTGATCTCAGCCTTGGGGCGCATCCCCGTTTCACTGACTGCCGCTGTGGTTGTGTATGATCGAGACAA
>CAZTDL010000462.1:0-4023 GCA_964612775.1 uncultured Lentisphaeraceae bacterium | reverse complement strand
TGAACCGCCGGCGGAGTCACCTTCGACGAGGTAAAGCTCGCACTTAGCCGGATCACGCTCAGAGCAGTCGGCCAGTTTACCGGGAAGGGCCAACCCGTCGAGCACGCCCTTACGCCGCGTCAGATCGCGGGCCTTGCGAGCCGCGATGCGGGCACGGGAAGCCAACACGGCCTTCTCGACCACCTTGCGGGCCACGGCAGGCTTCTCGGCAAAGAAAGTGCCAAGCTGATCGTTCATGATCTGCGCGACAATACCCTCGACTTCGCCGTTGCCAAGCTTCGTTTTAGTCTGTCCTTCGAACTGCGGCTGCGGGACCTTGACGGAAACCACAACCGTGATGCCCTCGCGGATATCGTCGCCGGTGAGCGCATCTTCGCTGGTTTTCTGAAGACCGTTATCGGTAATGTACTTGTTGACCGTGCGCGTCAGCGCGGAGCGGAAGCCGGAAAGATGCGTGCCGCCCTCGATGGTGTTGATGTTGTTGCAATAGCTGTACTCGATTTCGCTGTACGCCTCGGTATACTGCATCGCGATCTCGCATTCGACCTGATCGCGCACGCCGGACACATAAATCACCTCTTCGTGGACCGGGGTTTTGTTTTTGTTCAGATAATGGATGTACTCCACAATGCCGCCGTTGAAGAGGAACGACTCGTCACGCTCCTGCTCGTGCTCCAAATCGCGGAACCGGATCGATACGCCGCGGTTGAGAAAGGCCAACTCGCGCAAACGGTTGGCGAGAATGTCCCACTTGAACGCGTGGCAGGTAAAAATCGTATGGTCGGGAAAGAAGGTGACCTTCGTGCCGGTGCCATGCGTATCCCCGACGATTTCGAGTTGCGTGACCGGATGTCCCTTTTCGTAGCGCTGGCGATAGATCTTGTTGTTGCGGCGAACCTCAACCTCCATCCACTCGCTCAACGCATTCACACACGAAACGCCGACACCGTGCAAGCCGCCCGAGACCTTGTAGTTTGATCCATCGAATTTGCCGCCCGCATGCAACGTGGTCAACACCACTTCGAGGGCGGGACGATGCTCGGTCGGGTGCATGTCCACAGGAATACCGCGACCGTTATCGATCACCGTCAGCGAACCATCCGGATTGATGTTGACGTCAATGTGAGAACAATACCCGCCGAGCGCCTCATCAATCGAGTTGTCGACAACCTCATACACCAGATGGTGATAGCCTCGCTCACCCGTATCTCCGATATACATGGCCGGACGTTTCCGGACGGCCTCCATGCCCTCGAGAACCGTGATATTGGCCGCCGTATAACTGCCCGCCGGCACGGCGGCCTGCATGGGATCCTGCTCTTCGCTACGAGTATCGTCTGACATACCTTTTTCCATTTGGATTTGAATTTATTAGTATAGTCCGAAAACCTCTCGAAAACAAGCGAAAGAATCGCGCTGACCCATGGGGTTTGCCCCGGAAAATCACATCGCAGACACCCCGAGCAGGGCGGTCTGGCCAAAGCCTCGCGCTCAGCGTCCGCCCCACTCCCGTCCGACCTTCCAAAAAAGCGACATAATTACTCTTTCAAGCTCTTAAAAATGAGACAATATGACACGCTTTTTTGATATCCAATTGATTCGTATTAAATCTGTATAAAGTTTACTATCAACATATTATGTCTTATATAAGGGCGCTTTTAAAGGATTGGCATAGACCATGCGTTTAAGAATGCAGATTCTGGAACGATACCAGACCGAACGATCACAATCTTAGATGAAAGGAGAGACATCATGAGAGCCTATTTGAATACCATCAGCAACCCGTGGCGCGTGTTTGACGAGTGGGTGAACGAGTTGCCGTATGAATTGCTCAACAACGTTTGGCATACGCGGGCCGCGCAATACCCGCGCGTCAACGTTTGGGAGCGTGAGGACGGCTTGCGGGTCGAAGCCGAAGTCGCCGGCGTCAATCCGGACAAACTGGATGTAGCGGTAGACGCAAATGTTTTGACGATCAAAGGTGAAAAGGAACAGGAGGACGGCTCGAAGACCGAGTTTCAAAGGAGTTTCAACCTGCCGTTCGAACTGGAGAGCGAAAACATCAAGGCGTCCGTCAAAAACGGCATGCTGACGGTTTCGATCCCACGCAAGGCCTCCGAAAAACGGATGATCGCCATTGAAAAGCTGTAAGGCGTCATTAAAAGAAAGGAGAGACATCATGAGCTTGATCAAGAAAACCGAACAAGAGGTGCAGAAAGTCAACCGCCGGGAAGTTACGCCCGTGACACGGGTCGAAGAGAACGCGGAAGCGTTCACGCTCACGGTTGAATTGCCGGGTGTCAGCGAGAATGAAATCGAACTCACGTTAGAGAACAGGACGCTGTCCATAACAGCCGAAAACACGGTTCCGAACTTCAAGGACTACACGCTGGTTCTCACGGAAATCCCGGAAGTGAGATATCGTGCCGCCTTCGACCTGCCGGAACGCGTAGACACTGCGGGAGTCAAAGCCGCCAACAAAAACGGACTTCTGATACTGACGTTACCCAAACGAGAGGAGGTCAAACCTCATCGCATCGCCATCACAGCCGGATAAAAAGAAGGGGGAGGGAGGAAGTCCCTTTCAGCTCCGCTGAGTGAGACGCCGAACTCCTCCTTCCTAACGCATCCGCCGTTTGCTATTCTCTGGCCCATGACTGTGAAATTCATGAAAGTACGAGAGGATGCCGTTTTGCCGGTCTACGCAAAGCCGGGGGATGCGGGATTAGATGTCTGCTCCTGCGAAAGCGCGACACTGCGTCCTGGCGAACGGAAACTGATACGGACCGGTCTCGTCATGGAGCTCCCCAAAGGAACTGAAGCGCAGATGCGTCCGCGAAGCGGCCTCGCGCTCAAGCAGGGCATCACCCTTCTCAACACGCCGGGAACAATCGACGAAGGCTACCGGGGTGAAGTGGGCGTCATTCTCATCAATCTTGGGCAGGAGACCTTCGAAGTCAAGCCGGGCATGCGCATCGCCCAGATGGTCATCGCGCCCGTTCTGTGCGTTGATGCGGCAGAAGTCACAGAGGTTTCCGGTTCCCTGCGGGGCGCCGGCGGATTCGGCTCCACAGGCGTATAAACAAACGGGCCGTCGGGAAAAGCGTCCGACGGCCCGTAAAGCGGCACGACAAGATCCGACGAACTATTTCAAGACCTTGATCTTGAGATTGCGATAAGAGACGCGGTCATTATGGTCCTGCAACAGGATGTGGCCGCTCGCCTGCTCGCCCCAGTTCGGAAACTTGTTGAACTTGCTCAGAGCCACAGCCGCCCGAAACGCTTCGGAGCCGCGCTCGAACGACACCACTTTTTCGCCATTGAGCCAGTGTTCAACCTTTTTACCTTTGCTGACGATCATCGCGGTATTCCACTCGCCCCCAGGTTTCGGATGCGCGCCAATCGCCGGCATAACGTCATAGAACGAACCGACCTTACGGTTGCCGTTGCGGCCCTTGGCCGCATCGGGATGTTTCCCGTCCAGCACCTGATACTCAAGCGTAGTTCCACCGTTCACTTGGGGATCAAAAAAATACTTGATGCCGCTGTTTGCCGCATCCGTCAACCGAAAATCCGCTTTGAGAATGAAATCCGAGTAGGTTTCTTTGGTGATAATGTCGCCTGCGCCACCGCCCGCAGTCTTGGGCAACACCGTCAGGATGCCGTCGGCGATCTCCCAGCCGGTGGAGGGAAAACAGTCCTGTTTGACACTACGCCAGCCCTCGCCGTTCTGACCGTTCCACAACAGTTGCCACCCGTCCCGCTTCTCTTGCTCCGTCAACACGTTGTTTGCCGTTGCGCAACAGGCATCCGCCCCGAACAGTACCGCCGCAAACGACATCACACACGACATCACACACGACATCACACACACACGGTTCATAAGCAGTTCTCCTCTTTGTTAAATGACCGCAAAGCGTATTCACCCCTCACGCCGGTGTCAATCCTAAACGGACACGCGGCATCAGAAGGGCGCATCCTATCTCTCGGGAACTGGTATAGTACTCGTGTTTTCTGGAGTGG
>CAZTDL010000461.1:3236-4047 GCA_964612775.1 uncultured Lentisphaeraceae bacterium | reverse complement strand
CCGACAGGGTGAAGCCCATCAGATCCAATGTCACATTATTGGTTCGGATGGTGATGCCGTATGCCGAAACCGTCAGATTCCCGGTCAGGTAATACGAGCCGGGTTGCGTGATTGTGCATGCGGCCGAAATCGGCGTGCGCGGCTCCACCTGATCCAGCGTGCGAAGGGTGGGGTTGGAGCCCCCGGAGGAATCAGCGCATTCTCGGGCGGGGTATAGGAAAGCGCGGGAAGACACAGAAAAGTGCTTATTGCGACTGACCCTAAAAATCCTGTTCGGTAAGTGACCATGCGTAAAATTATCCTTTCATATAAGGAAATGGCCCGCTGAAATTATCAGTTTGGATATGATCAGGCAAGTTGGATTTCTGTTAGAATTCAGAAAACAGGGAGATCCTGTTTTTCTCCTGTTGTGGAAATCCGTTTGCTTTTCCGCTACGAAACGGGGAAACTATTCTCTATGGGTTTGTGCGCGTGATCCAATCCTTGTCGCACGACCAAGGGGCATCCGAAAAGAATAAACAATAGGGGATGGGGGACAGACACATGAGCAACTTGAGCCGGTCGAGTGCCGCCGTATCGGCGTGCACGCTTCTCTTCACGCTTTTCTCCGCCGCACTCTGCGCCGGGCAAGCCGCGCCGCAAACGCTGGAGAATCCGTCGCTGCGCGTGACCGTCGACCCTCAGGCCGGTACGCTCGATGTGCTCGACAAGGCGAGCGGACAGCACTGGTTTTCGGCGCATACGCGCAAGTCCGGCAGCGCGCCGCGCTTCCGCGACCGGTGACCCGTGCCGTCCGGCTCAGGCGTCCAGC
>CAZTDL010000461.1:0-3226 GCA_964612775.1 uncultured Lentisphaeraceae bacterium | reverse complement strand
GCGCCGCGCTTCCGCGACCTGCACCGAACGGGCGAGACGTTGGGATTCGAGGCCGATTTCGGGATGACCGATAAGCGGCCCAACACCGTGCGCGTCACTCTGCGCCTGGCCGGAGAGGGCGATCTCGCCGTCGAAGCCGACATGGCCGACCGTGCCGCCGCGCTCAAGCCGTTCGTGTTTCTCGATCCGCTGGTAACCGACAGCGCCACCGCCGCACTCGTCGTCGCCGATTACAGCAACGGCCACCTCTATCCCGCGAACACGAACAAGCCGGCGCGCGCGTCTTTTTCTCTGTCGCGCATGGACATGCCGTGGATCGGCATCTGCGATACGGTGCGCGGTACCGGCTGGCTATATGATCATCGTCGAGACGAGCGACGACGGCTCTCTCTCCTGTCCCGGTTTCAAAGTCGCGGGCCGCGACTTCGCCGCGCCGGAAATCCACTGGGGGCCGAGCAAGGGCACGTTTGCCTATCCTCGCAAGCTGCTTTATCACTTTGTTCCCCGCGGCGGCTATGTGGCCATGGCCAAACGTTACCGGGCCTATGCCCGACAACAGGGACTGATCGTGCCGCTTTCCGAGAAGGTCAAGAAGAACCCGAACCTCGCGCGCCTGTTCGGCGCGCCTGATGTGTGGGGCGACGGTTCCCTTCGCTTCGCGCGCGAGGCCAAGGCGGCGGGCGTGGATAAGATGCTGCTCCATGGGCGTGCCACACCCGAAGACATGAAGGCCATTAACGATCTGGGTTATCTCACCGGCGAGTACGACAACTACACCGACGTTCTGCCGCTCGGCACCAACGCGACGCCCACGTCCAGCCGCGACCGCATTCCGGAGAGTGTCGTGCTCTTGGCCGACGGGCAGCGTAAGACGGCTTGGCTCACCTTCGACAAAAAAGTGCAGTACATGAAGCGTTGTCCCGCGTTGTGGGTTGAGACGGCCAAACAGGTGGTCCCCAAACTGTTAGGCACGCATCCGTTCTTGGCCCGTTTTGTCGACGTGACGACGGCGGAAGATCTTTACGAGTGCTACGATCCGGTCCATCCGCTCACGCGCGGGCAGAAACGCCAGTGCGGTGTGGACCTGCTGGCCTACATGAGATCGCAGAATCTGGTTGTCGGCGGCGAGCACGGCATCTGGTGGGGCGTGCCGCAGCAGGACTACATCGAAGGCATGATGAGCGGCGGCTACGCCTCGTGGCCTGCCGGGCACCTGCTGCATCCCAAGACCAAAAACGACGCCTTCACCGGCCCGGGCGGCGGCGCATACGGACCTTGGGAAAACTACGCGACCTGGGGCATCGGCCATGCGACGCGCGTGCCTTTGTGGGAACTCGTGTTCCACGACTGCGTCGTCAGCACCTGGTATTGGGGCGATGCCAGCGACTTTCTGCTTCAGGCCGCGCCGGAAGTCACGCCTAAAAAAGACGCCTTCAATATCCTGTACGGCACGATTCCGCTTTTGTGGGCCAATGCCGAGGGTTCGTGGCCTAAGCACCGCGACGTGTTCCTGCGCACCTACCGCAACACGTGCAAGATGCATGAGGCGGTCGCCTGCGCGGAGCTGCTCAGCCACGAATGGCTCACGCCCGACCGCGCGGTTCAGCGCACCCGCTTCTCCGACGGCACAGAGGCCGTGGTCAACTTCGGCGAGCAGCCGTATGACGCGACCGTGGGCGGCAAGGCCTATCGCCTGCCGCAAGACGGCTGGGCCGTAAGGGGACCGAAAATTGAGCAGTCGCTTGTCCTCGAAGGCGGCCGTGAAATTACGACGATTCGCGCGCCCGACACCTTTTTCTCCGATGCCGCAGGTGCCGAACTGACCCTGCGTCACGCGGGCGACGGGCGCGTGCTGATTCATCTCGGCGCGGCTTCGAGTCCCGCAGCCCTGCCGCTTGCGGCCTTCTCGCCGGGGTGGGGCGTGGCGACCACGCGGCTCTATCAGCTCAACGCCGAAGGCGAGCGCGTTAAATTGCTCGATGCGAAACAGACTGCGGGTGTTTTCCTCGCGGGACCGTTCCCTGCGGCGGTCGCGCTCGAGGCGATCTGCGGCGCGCAGACGGAACAGCCGGACTTGGTCGTGGACACTCTCGCAGTCGAGTTGGGTCGGCCGCTGACCGTGACCGCAACCGTTCGTAATGCGGGCGGTGCCGCGGCCAACGACGTCGAGGTGGCCTGTTACGCGGATTTCGTTCATCCCGACCGCAAACTGGATAGCCGTCTCGTCTCGTTCCGCGCCGCAGGCAAGTCCGGCCTATTCGGTAAAGACAGCCGGGCGCTCACATTCCGACTCGACCCGACGCTGATCGACGGTCGGCGCGAACTCATTGTGACGGTCAACGCCGAGGGACGCATAAAGGAGCTTTGCACGGCGAACAACCGGGGCCGTCGCGCAATCGAGGTGCCTGCCGATTACGCGGCGCGTTGGCAGCACCGCCGCACGCTCAAGGTTGAGGCCGGCGCGTTGGCCCGCGAGGACACGCCGGTTGTGCTCGCCTCCGAATTGCCGGCGAATGCCGATCCCGCCTCCGTGCGCGTGGTCGCGCGCGGCGCGGATGGCACGCTCGCGGCACCCGTGTCCGCCCAGCTCGACACGCTTGCCGGAAAATCGGAACTGTGTTTCCTTCTCACGGGCAAAACGCCCGCGGGAACCGTTCGACAATTCGAGGTCTTCTGGAATGACCGTCCGACCGACGCAAAACCGGGTCGAGTGTTGTCGCCCTGTTCCTCTCTCTGGGATGCCGAGGCTTCCGCCGCAGAGGGCGAAACCTATCGCGTGCGGCTCAGTAACGGCCTGCTTGTCGATCTTGCCGCCCGAAACGGCGACCAAGCGGATGCGCCCTTCATCTCAAAGCTGATGGTTTCATCGAAGGAGACCGGCTGGAGTGATGAGCCCGGCAAGGTCGAGCGCTGCGACGTGCTCGCCTCCGGGCCGGTACGCGCGGTCGTCGCTGTGCGCAAGGCTCTGAATGCGGGGGTCACGTATGAAAAGATCTACACCTTCTATTCACGCCGGATCGATGTGTCAGCCTCGATCAACAAGCCGCTCTCGCTGCTGAGCCGAGCCTACTATACGCAGCCCGGACAGTACGCCGACAACGTCGGAACACACGCGATGGTCGATGGACACGGCAATGATGAAGGCGTCCTCGGCAAGAACCCCAAGCCGCTCTGGTATGCCGTGTACGCGGAACGCTGGGCCCACACCTGCATTGCCCTGTCAGCG
>CAZTDL010000460.1:0-4058 GCA_964612775.1 uncultured Lentisphaeraceae bacterium | reverse complement strand
CGTCAACCTGACTTCAACCAACGCGGCGTTTTATGAAACAGGGGTCGCCGAATTTCGTAAACGCTATTCGCCGAGAAAAGCGGCCGTCGCGGTGATTGTGGGCGGGCCCAACGCTTTTGCCGCGATGACGCCTGAAGCCATGAAACCCGAACTCGACCGGCTCTTTAAAGTCACCGACGGATACGAACGCTGGGTGACCACTTCGCGCCGTACGCCCCAAGCTGTCGAAGCCTTAATCGATACCTATCCTTTTGATTACAAACTGATTTTCAGCCGCGACACCTTCAATCCGATCCCGGCGTTCGTGACGCTATGCGAACGGCTCTTCGTCACTGCGGACTCGACCGGCATGATCAGCGAGGCCGTCACGCGCGGCACAGCGGCAGTCGAAATCCTGATGAATCTGAAGGGCGACTCATCGAAGTTCTCCCGCTTTATAAAGAATCTTGAGCAGGAGCATGCCGTTCACGTTTTCGACGGAACCCTGGGCACCGTGAACCGCAAGGTCGATCTCACGGCGGCCTTTGCGCAGGCCAAGGCGCTGCTGAAGCTCTAATCCGCAATCCGGTTATTTGCGGAACGGCCCCGTCGGTGACCACACCCGATTCAAGCGCGGCCACGACCGCGCCGCCGCGTTTATCGCGGTCCTTAAAATAAGAGAGCCCTTCCCACTTGCTTAACGCCCCCCGTAAGCGTTATCATGCGTTTCTATACACAGAAACAGACGGAGAGGATTATGCACACGAAACGGTTATTGTCCATATTGTCCGCCAGCATCATTGCCATCCTGTCGGGATGCGCCAAGAAAGATCCGGCGGCCACGGCCGTTGAGACGGTCACCTTGAACTACGCCAATTTCCCGCCAGCCTCGACCTTTCCGTGCGTGCAGATGGAACACTGGAAAACGGAAGTCGAGAAGCGTACCGGCGGCAAAGTCAAAATCAATACCTATCCCGGCGGAACGCTTCTTGGCGCCAAGGACATTTTCGACGGCGTCATCGCGGGCACAGCCGACATCGGCAATTTTGCGATGAGCTATCAGCCGGGACGTTTCCCCGTTTCCGAGGGCATGGACCTGCCGCATTTCTTTGAGGATGCTAAAACCTCCAGCCGCATTTTGGCTCAACTGATAGCAGCCTTCAACCCCGCTGAATTCGAGCAGGTCAAAGTCCTCACGCTTTTCACCTGCCCGCCCGCGCTGATCATGAGTTCAAAAGAGGTGAAGACGCTCGCCGATCTTAAAAACTTACCTCTGCGTTCCTCCGGAACCGGTGCCGAAGTCATGAAACGCCTCGGTGCGGCACCCGTCGCTATGCCGCAGTCCGATGTTCCAGACGCGTTGCAAAAGGGTGTGGTCAAAGGAAACGTCTCTTCAGGTGAAGTGCTTAAAGATATGAACTATGCGTCGTACTGTCCCTATGTCTTTAAGACCGATCTGTGCGTCATCAGCTTTGCGGTCGTCATGAACAAGGCCAAGTACGATGCCCTGCCGGCCGAGGTGAAACAGGTGCTCGACGGTCTTTATCTGGAACAAGCCGAGTGGACCGGAACCTATGTCGATCAGCACGTATCGGACGCTATCGCTTGGTCGAAAGAAAATCATAACCTGACGGTGAATGAACCTTCCGCCGAGGATCGAGCCGCGCTGCGTGCCACGGCCAAGCCGCTGATTGACGAATATGTCGGCCGTGTCACTCCGAAGGGTGTGGACGGTAAGGCCGTTATCGACTTCATCTGCGGGAAAATGGCGAAATGATATTCTCGCATTCTCCGTGCGCGTACGGTAAGAGGAACCCCATCTGACTACTCTGCGTCTGGGGACAGCGCTTTCATCCGACAGCCTAAAACATCAACGCCGCCATGCTTTTCAAACTGATCAAAACTGAAAAAAGTCTCTGCGCCGCCGGAATGGTCGTTTCCGGCACCTTGCTCGTCACGCTGGTTCTTTTATCGGGTCTCAACGTGGCGGGCCGCCTTACCCGCCATCCCATCAGCGCTAGCTATGAGCTTTCCGGTCTGTTTGGCGCACTTATCGCAACGCTCGCCCTAGCCGACACGCAACGTAAACGAGGACACGTTGAACTCGATCTGTTCACGCGGAACTATTCGGCCTCTTCTCGTCGCTGGGTCGGCGCGTTCAACGTTTTTACGGGCGCGATACTGATGGCCCTGCTCGGCTGCCAGCTCGCCAACCGCGCAGGCGCGCTGCTACGGGCGGGAGAAGTTTCGGAGACACTCAAATTGCCCTATCCGTGGCTCATATACGGTGCCGCCTTCGGGCTCTTTCTGCTGGCAGCCTCGTTCCTGACTGATTTTCTTTTATTGCTGTTTGGCCATACGAACAAGGACGCGTATGCTCAACAGCGAGCTCACATGGTCAACAGCATCCGCGGCGATCTGGAATCTGCCGATATGGGTGACCCGCCGGTTGCCCGTGCCGAACCCTGACCGCCGACCGAGCGGTCGGCGGACCGTTCTTTTTACCGTTATGGACCCCACAACGATCGGTTTTCTGGGCATCGGCCTCATGCTGGTGCTGATTCTTTTCACAGGCATGTCGCCCGGGCTGGCTATGCTGCTGACCGGATTCGTCGGCCTGTCGGCGCTGAACCCGCCGCAGAGCATGACGGCCCTGTTAAACGGTACCGTGGGCGCCGAGGTGTGGACTGTTTTTTCAAATTACGGCTTTACCGTCATCCCGCTTTTCGTTTTGCTGGGCGAAGTGATTTTTCATGCGGGCTACAGTGATCGGCTCTTCCGTGCCGCGCAGGCATGGTTCGGCCACAAGCGCGGCGGACTGGCGGTAACCACCATCCTGGCCTGTGCAGGCTTTTCGTCGATCTGCGGTTCGAACACGGCCACCGCCGCCACGATGAGTTCTGTGGCGCTTAAACCCATGTTGCGCAACAAGTACCATCCCGAACTCAAATGCGGCAGCATTGCGGTGGGTTCAACGCTAGGCGCCATGATTCCTCCGAGCATCGTCTTGGTGGTCTACGGCCTTTACACGGGCCTCAGCATCGGCAAGCTCTTTGCCGGAAGCATCCTCCCCGGACTCATGCTGACGATAGCCTTCGTTGTGACGGTGAAAGTGATCATGTGGCGCCATCCCGACTGGGCCCGGCCTGGCGTACGCGCCTCTCGTAAACGCCGACTGGCCATGTTGCCGCAGGTGGTCGATGTCGTCATTCTGTTCGCCGTCATCATGGCCTCCATGTTCTCTGGGATTGTCACACCGACTGAAGCGGCGGGACTCGGCGCGCTGCTCGGCATCGTTGGCTGCATCGTACGTGGCCGATTGTCGCGGCTAGCGTTCATGAAAGCCATATGTGCCACATTACGCATTACGGCCATGGTTTTTTTAATCTTGGCGGGGGCGACGGTATTCGGGCGTTTCCTCGTACTGACGCGTCTGCCGTTTATGCTGACCGAATGGGTCACGCAGATGAACTTGCCGCCGTCCCTGATCCTGCTTTTCATGATGGTCTGCTATTTGATTGGCGGTTGTCTCATGGACGCGCTTGCATTTCTGCTGATTTCTTTGCCTCTTTTTGAACCGCTGGTGACGCACATGGGATATGATCTCGTTTGGTTCGGGCAAGTCGTTTGTCTGATCACAACACTAGGCGCGATTACACCGCCTGTCGGCGTCTCATGCTTCGTGGTGGCCGGAATGAGCCCTGACGCCAACTCCGCGCAGGTATTCCGAGGGGCTATGCGTTTCTTACCGGCCTATCTTCTGGTCTATTTTCTTCTGAATCTTTTTCCCCGTGTCATGGTCGGCTGGCTCTCCGGCATGGTGCAGTAAAAGCAAGCGCGACTCCGCGCGCCCGCGTACCGCCCAAGCTAATGGAAAACGGCGCATGCTTTCAATCGCCATGCCGCTTTCAGGCCTACGCGCACAAGCGAAGATGTTCGGGCGCATCCCCGTTTCACTGACTGCCGCTGTGGTTGTGTATGATCGAGACAAAAGTTTTGCGAGCCTGGCAGGCGTCCGGGGGCACGGACGGCCTCGTCCGCGACAGCGGTTCCTCCCTTCATAAATATGAGAACCTGCC
>CAZTDL010000459.1:2514-4060 GCA_964612775.1 uncultured Lentisphaeraceae bacterium | reverse complement strand
GCCGTCGTTGTCTCTTGTCGTTAACACCTTCGGCTGTGATTGAACATTCCCACTTTTCGCACCGCCAATCAAGTGGAAACGGGTATGGGGAACATTCTTTCCGCTGGTTTGTAGGAGCCCAACCATGGACGGAGAGATACTTTTCAGCGATGTCGAGCGCTTCGGCGTGCTCAAGGATCTGGTGGACGCGGATCTGAAGGACCGCGCCCAGTGGTATGACCGGGCGGTCAAGAACCGCACCGAGCGCTTCAAGCGCACCAACACGGTGAAGCCGATGTACGAGGGCGCGCCGAACTTAGTTGACCCGATCATCGATGACCTGATCCGCGAACTCAAGCAGTCCATCGTGACCACGCTGTGGCAGGCCCCCCACCTCGCCCAGTTCATCGGCCTCGATGACACGGGAGTGACGAATGCCGAGAACGCCGAGTCTGCGTTCGACTTCCACCTGCGCAAGACCTGCAAGACACGCTCGCGCATTTCGCAGTGCGTGGACGATGAGCTGACCTACGGCTACGGCCTTTCGAAGCTGGTGGAGGTGACCGGGCGCGGCGGGCTCGCGGTGCCAGAGTTCTGGCCGGTCTCGCCGCTCTCGGTCGCGGTGCCGACCTCCACGCTGGACATCGGGCAGGCAGAGCGCGTCTGCCACATGGTGCGCTACACCGTGGCGGAGTTACGCCGCGTTGCGAAGACCAACGGCTGGGAAAGCGCGGTTGCCGAACAGGCGATCACCAAGGCGGCGGAACGGCGCAACGCGGCTGCGGCGGGTGACCGCGGCGAGGCCCGAGCCCGCTACCGCGACGGCAGCCTGAACGATTCCGGGGGCGGCATCGAGGTGTGGGAAATCTTTTACGACACGTCGGACGCCGGCCGCCGCGTGTGTACGCTCGCCCCGGACGTCCCCGAACGTCCGCTGGATGACCGGCCATGGACGTGGGTCGCGCTCCGTGGGCGTGGAGTCGGAGCCGCCGGCGCGGCCGTGGCCGTTCGTGCAGTTCCGCAATGAGGACACCATCGGCTTTTACAACACTCGCGGCCTGCCCGAGATCCTCGAAGTGGACCAGAAAGAGGCGTCCACCTACCGCACCACGCGGGCCATCGCCATCGACTTCGCGGGCAAACCGTTCCTCAGCGGGCAGCGCCACTCGACGCCCTTCCGCTTCCGCGCGGGCGAGCAGTTGGACGGCCGGGAGATCATTTGGGCCAAGACCCCCGGCGTAGATCACATCTACCAGCAGGACTACTCGCGCAACCTCGCCATGAAGCGCGTGGGCTCCACCCAAGGCGCGATCGCGAGCGTCGCGGGCGCAGACCAGCGCAAGACCGCCACCGAGGTCAACGCCATGATGGCCAGCGCGAACGGCATGTCTACCGACGCGGTGGACCGCTTCGCGGAACCGTGGGCCGAGATGTTCGACATGATGTGGACCTTCATGGCCCGCACGGCGCGGGCCAACAACGGCACGTGCGGACTGATCCAAGCGGCGGGCAATGTGCTGCCGCCCCCCGCGTGGGCCGCAGAGTACTGCATTTCGGCGGGCGTTTC
>CAZTDL010000459.1:0-2504 GCA_964612775.1 uncultured Lentisphaeraceae bacterium | reverse complement strand
CGCTGGCCGCGCTCACCAACATGGGGCAGCTCGCTCCTATCGTCGAAAACATGACGCTCACGCTCGGGCCTGCGGCGGTGCGCGACTTCTACCTGTGGATCTTCAACACGCTGGATACCGAGTTGGCACGGCGGGTGATGGCGGCAGCGGGGAAAGACAAGAAGCCAGAAGTCAGGAGTCAGAATGAGAAAAATGAAAGACTGGTTTGCGAGGATGAGAGAACGGCTGGCACCTTGCCCCGCGCTGCCGGGGGCATGGTTCGCCCGGCCCGCGGCGTGGACGGAAACCGACAAAGAGAATTTTGAACGGTTTCTGAAGACCCCGGCGGGAACGAAGTTCCTGCTGACACTTCACTCGCTGGTTGTGGACAGGGCGCTTTCGGTGTGCGACCGCACTCCGTATGAGCACGGCATGACCGGCGGCATGTCGTTTCTTTTAGGCGAGATCGAACAGTTGGCCTGCGAGGGCGAGCCGGAAGAGTTGGGGTCAGAGAGGTGAGAAATGATGGCATAATCAGCGGCGGCTGTTAGTTGTCGCGTGTATCCGGCATTGTTGAACTACTGTGTCATATTCTGAGCACGCCCTCGAATCCCTCTGCATATGCTAGCTTCCTCGATACAGTCGGAAGATATGCTTCTTCTGCGCAGTCAATGGCCCGTGCGAGGAATGCTTGCGTCTTATACCAAGGTTTATTAATCTCAGTGTGGAAGACGTCAAGTAGTTTGAGCTTCACATCCATGTATGTGGCGTAATCGCCCTCATGCGGTGTATCTGCGCTCTTCCGAATCTTCCCATAGACGCCATTGGATCGCACACTATTTGATATGTCAAAGTAGAGGTTCGGATTGAAGCGTTCATGTGGATGTTTGCCCGAGTCCGGCGTGCAATAGAACAGGACCGTCTCCTGTTTCCTGAACACCTGAAGTGCTACAGTCCCCATTACTCGATGGTCTTGGTGGACGTCCTTGAATGATGGAACAAAAATGAGATCGACCTCTGCGAGGTCTGTTGTCTGCAACTCTCGGAACTGTTGCCTAACCTTTTCGACCTGCGATTCCATTTCAGTATCTCGAAAATTGAAGTAATTGAACTTTCCAAGAAGGCCACCGTCTTCTCCGTCTAATTGGATTATCTTTTCCTTTTCTTCCTGGACTGAGAGCTGAGAACTGCCTTTCACAAGAGTCATAAATGATCTCTTCGCGTCAATAATACGCCCTTCTCCCTCAATAGTTCTTGTTCCATCCCAAGAGAGAGAAGAACCAGAGAAGACATAGTAGAAAAGTATTGCGCCGTATTCGTCAATAAGACGCGCCAGCGTTCCGCCACAACCGAGTTCAATATCATCAACGTGGGGGCCGAATACCGCTACTCTGAGGCGTGGATTCTTACTGACTAGATCTCGCCGTTCTAATGCGTAACCCTCGAGTGTACCCGGTTTCTTAACAATCCTACTAGACCGACAAAGAATGGGATGGGCGATCGGCATAGGTTCGGCTTGTAGCATGGGGGCGGGTGCCTTCCTCATAATCTCAGATATCGCATTTCTTAATTGTGAACATGCCGCACCGACCCCAGCCACTATGTTGGTGTGCTCGGCATCATAGATGGCGAATGTCAGTCCGCCCAAATCGGAAGGTATGAGTAAGTCAGCGCTGTCCAACGGAGTGAGAATAAAGCACCGATCAGGCCCAAGATTTCCCAAAAAAAGACCGAGTTCGAGTAGTACATTGTCTCTAACGCTTCGCTTTGTCTGACCACGAATCGTCGTAAGATCATCTGGTGCGAGCACAAAAGCGCCGAAATCAGCATTGCAGCGCAGCTCAAGTAGTGACGACAAAACCGAATGTGTCAAGCGAAACTTGGCTTGATCCCATACTGTGACTTCGTGCCCTTGCTGGAGATTCTGTTGGATGGCGTGTGCGACATTAATTGCCTCCTTGGATGAGGCAACAAAGACCCGTGGTCTGTTCATGCTCTACCCCTTATGCGTGCATCACAATCGTATTCTGTGACAGAAATAGTAATGCTAAATGCGACGCGCTGTTTGCTGCGCGAAACGAGCTCCGTTTGGGTAACCGCCATTCAAACTACGCAGTAACGGTATCATATTCCCCGAGCGTCCTTCAAGCCCGCGATTTCTCCCCGCGATTTCTCCTCCATCCCAACCAATACTTATGCACTTGTGCACATATTAACGCCCTTCCCCCTTTCCCAAGGGAACATTCTTTCCCCAGTAATTGAGGGTGCCAATATGTGAACCCAAGGAGACTTCACTATGACAGACGAAGAGAGAGCCGCCGCTGAAAGGGCCGAAACCGACAAGAAGGTTGCCGAGCAGAAGGCCGCTGACGATAAAGCGGTCGCCGACAAAGCCGAGGCGGACCGCAAGGCCGCTGAACAGAAAGCCGCCGCCGACAATAGAACTGCGGATGACAAGGCGGCTGCGGACAAGGCCGAAGCCGACAAGAAAGCGGACGGCAAACAGGATTTGGAGCGGTTGGGCG
>CAZTDL010000458.1:0-4061 GCA_964612775.1 uncultured Lentisphaeraceae bacterium | reverse complement strand
GCGCGGCCATTTCCGGCTGTTGACGTCCATGAGGTTCGTTCACAAGCAGGGCCTTACTGTTTATGTGCGGGGTTCCTTTGTGAGGGGGACGGCGTTTGAGGTGCTGGACGATGCGCCCGCGCGCGTCGGCCGGGAAGGGGCGCGGCATGAACAATGCGGTTGACAGGGATGGGAGGTCGGGAATGGATAGCAGCCCTTTGGATCTGGTGAGAAGTGTGCTTCCGGCTCAGGTGGAAGAAGTCGAGAAGGCTGTGGCGCATTTGCGGGGCAGGCCCAAGCTGCCGGTCCGGCTGTTTCTCGGTGGTCTGCGGATAACGAAAAATGGGGACGACCCTACTGAACTGATCAAGCACCGCTTCATGTTCAAAGGCGGCTTGGGGATGTTCATCGGGCCCGCCACCGCGTTTCCCGGAGCGCAAACGGATAAGGGGCAACTCGTCTTGAACAACACGACACTGCTGCATCGGCTGACACTCCCGAAGGACTGCCCGCGCTTACGCAAGGTTTTCTCCATTGAAAAACCTGTCCGCTATGCGACCGCTTCGGTTTGCGGCCTCGGGTTTTACGAGCTTTATTTGAACGGCGAAAAGGCGGATGACCGCGTTCTTGCGCCGGCCAATACGCCGTATGCCCAACGCTTGCTGTTTGATACGGTTGATGTCACATCGCTCGTCAGGCAAGGGCCGAACGCGATCGGGATCTGGCTTGCGGCCGGTTATTCGGACGACTATTCCCGATGGGGCTGGAAGTGGGAATCGGGCAAACGCGCGATCCTGCAACTCGATGTGGCGTATGAGGACGGTACCACCGACCATGTGGTCACCGATGAAAGTTGGCGAGCGGGATCAAGCCCGATAACCTTCGCCAGCCTCTATGACGGCGAGACCTGCGATGCGGCGCTGGAAACGCCGGGATGGGCAACGGCGGCTTTTGCGGACGCTCGCTGGCAGCCGGTCGCGGAACTTGCCCCCGCCGGGGCGAACCTTCAGCCCAACATCATGCCGCCGCTGCGCGTGATTCAAACCATCCGGCCGATCAGCATCACAGAACCGAAACCGGGCGTTTTCATATGTGACATGGGACAGAATTTCGCCGGATGGGCGCGCATCCGGGCGACGGGTCCGCGCGGGACGCGCATCAGTCTGCGCCACAGTGAACTGCTGGGCAAAGACGGCCTTCTCGACACGTTTACAAATCGGCGTGCGAAAGCAAATGACGTTTTCACGCTGGCGGGCAACGGAACGGAAACGTATGAACCGCGGTTCACATACCATGGCTTTCGCTTTGTGGAAATCAGCGGCTATCCCGGACGTCCCGCGCCAGATGACGTCACCGGCTGTGTCGTGCATGCCGACGTGCCCCCCGCCGGGTCCTTCACCTGCTCGGATCCCCTGCTCTGCCGAGTCTACAGCAATTGTGTCTGGTCAATGCGCAGCAATCTCATGAGCATTCCGACCGATTGCTGTATGCGGGACGAGCGGACCCCCTGCCAGATGGACTCGCTTGCCTATGAGGACGCCGCACTCTGCGTTTTCGACATGAATCGTTATTACGCCAAATGGCTGGGCGACATCGCGGGCGGCCGCGGTAATCCTGATTGGAATGGCGACATGGTATTCCTGCCATGGCGCTTGTACCGGCATGACGGCGACCTGCGCATTCTTGAGAAGCATTATGCCGACATGCGAGCCTTTGCCGAATATCTCAACGCGAAAACGCCGAACCACCTTTACACCGACGGTTTTGGCGATTGGTGCCCGCCCAACGACGGCACGTGGAACGGTTATCACGGCGATGTCACGGAGGTCAACACCTGCCTATATGCGGTGCTCACGCGCATCGTCGCCGACACGGCGGACCTGCTGGGCAAAGCCGATGACGCCGCGCGCTTTTCGCAGCTTTCCGACACGATTATCCGCACGTTCAATGAAAAACGCTACGATGCCGCGCACGCCGTTTATGGCGACGGTTCGCAAACCACGGCCATTCTGCCGCTCGCCTTGGGACTCGTGCCCGCCGATAAGCGTGACGTTGTCTTTAAGAAACTGACCGAAACCATCCGCATCAAAGACAAAGGGCGCCTTGACACCGGGATTTTCGGCACCCGTTATCTGATGGACGTGCTCTGCGATTTTAACGAATCCGAGCTGGCTATCGGCATGTTGACGCAACCGGAATATCCGGGGTTTGGGTTTCAGATCGCAAACGGCGCAACGACGCTTTGGGAACAATGGACCATCAAGGGCGGAATGAATTCCCACAATCATGCGATGTTCGCGGGAGTCAGTTCCTCCTTCTTTACTCGTTTGGGCGGCATCACATCGCTTAAGCCGGGTTTTGAGGAAATCGGCATCGCGCCGACGATGCCCGCGTGTCTCACGTTTGCGGAAGCGTCTCAGGAAACGGTGAAAGGACGCGTTGCCGTGCGATGGCAGCGTGACGGCAAAACACTTTCTATCGACGTGACGATCCCCGTCAACACCGCCGCAACGGTTGCCTTGCCCTCGGTTGACCCGCATGCGGCGAAAATCGAAGGCGTTTCTTTCTGCGGCAAACGGAATAACCGTGCGGTCTATAGCATCGGATCGGGCTCCTATCATTTCACCTGCGGACAGCCCTGATCCCCGCAGGAACGGGTTTCCGCGGTGAAAAGCGCGGCGGTCACGTGTCAAACCAACACGCGCCGGAGCATATTTTGCCCGCCATTGAGCGCGTTTCGCACGGCCTATTCCGTGCGTTTGACAACCGATGTTTGGCAGCCGCGACGTGAGCGTCATGAAGAAATCGGATGAGCAGGTTGACTTTTCATTAGTGAAGACTTAATATCCGTAAAGATTTTAATGACGAGCGGAACGGATTATTAATGAAACTAAAAACCAGTGGTGGTTTTACACTCATCGAAATGATGATTGTTGTTGCGATTATTGCCGTTTTAGCTGCTATCGCTTTGCCGAACTACAGAACCTCCCGCGAAGAGGTTTTTCGCAAGATGTGCATTTCGAACATGAAGGAAATCGAGAAGGCAAAGTCTCAATATGCAATGACGTCGTCAAATCTGGACATCGAACTGACTTGGTCCGATTTAAAACAATATATTCGTACCGAGCCGAAATGCCCGCAGGGCGGCACGTATGAGGGATGGAGCGTAAATCAGCCCGTCTGCTGCTCGATGCATAACTGGAAAACGGATCCAAAGCTTGCCGGTTTTGAGTCGTGATGCAACCGGCTTGTCCTCTTTCAAACGACACGTTTTCGTTCTCGTTCTCCGGCCGGGCTATTCCTTCTGCAATTCAACAATCGCCCGGGCGAGTTTGTCGCGGTGATTTTCGATTGCCGAAGGATCCCGTGTGAAGCGCGTTAAGCTCGACGACACATCCGCGGGCACAGTCAACAGCGTCTGGATGTTTTGCCGTGTGCGCGGGTCCAAACGCTTGCCTTTCTCCGTCAGCAGCCGATTGAGGATCACAAAGTACTCGTAATCCTCCAGGCCGTCGCGCAAGAGTTCCAATCGATAGCTCTCCACGGGTCCGTCAAGAACCGGTGCGGTCGGCTTGCCATCCGCTGCGGCCACAGGCGGATAAAGAAATCGTCCATCCCCATTTCCCCACGGTCTTTTTGTGCCCGGCGACAGAGTTCCATCCGACACCCAACTCATGGCATCGCGATATGGATTCTGCGGATTAGCCGGATCCGGGAACGCCGTTCCGCTGGTCCACCAAACCGTTTCCCAGATCAAAATGCCCGTTACACGTTCAGCCCACGTCTGCCACAGCCAAACACGCATTTCGGTACCCGGATGATCGATAAACTCGGTCGCATACGGTGCTTTCGGCCCACAGCAGACATACCACCAGAATTGATCGCCCGCCGCCCGTCGCGCCTCAAGTCCCGCCACGTTCAGCGACGGCGTAAGCGGACACCACAGGTTAGGGCCGCCCACAAGTTCTTTTTCAACCTGCTCCGTCAACATACGGCGCAGTTCAGGAGCATGTTTCTTAAGTTTTGCGAAGCCGTTCATCACAAACGCGTAATCTTTCGGGTCGGGCTCGTCGAACCAGTAG
>CAZTDL010000457.1:0-4061 GCA_964612775.1 uncultured Lentisphaeraceae bacterium | reverse complement strand
CCACTCCAGAAAACACGAGTACTATACCAGTTCCCGAGAGATAGGATGCGCCCTATCAGCGTATCAGCGCGACGCCAGATAACACTCTAGCCGCGCCAGCCCTTCGCTGATGCGCGCCATGCCGTTGGCATAGGAAAAACGCACGAACCCCTCGCCCGCAGTGCCGAAATCCACGCCTGGCGTAATGCCCACATGCGCGTGCTCCAGCACGTCGAAAGCAAAGGCATACGCGTCCCGCGTAAACTTTCGCGCGTCCGCGAAAATATAAAAAGCGCCTTTAGGCTCGGTATGGATCACGAAACCCATCTCGCGCAAACGTCCCAGCATATAGCGTCGCCGCTCATCGTAGACGGCTTTCATGCGCTCTACGTCCTTAGCCGCCCCGTTCAGTGCCGCGATGCCCGCGCGCTGCGCCGTGCTTGACGCGCAGATGAAGAGATTCTGTTGCAGAATCTGTAAAGCCCGCATGCAACGCTGCGGCGCGATCAGATACCCCAGGCGCAGTCCCGTCATCGCAAAGCGCTTGGAGAAACCGTTGAGCACAAAGGCGTTGTCGGTAAACTCCAGCACCGAGCGGGCGCGCCCTTCGTAAACCAGACCATGATAAATCTCGTCGGAGAGAATCGGCACGCCCAGCGAAGCGAGCCCTTCATAGACGGCGTCTTCTACGAGCACGCCCGCCGGATTCATGGGGCTGTTGACGAAAATTCCGCGCGACTGCGGCGTCACCGCGCGGCGCACGTCGTCCACATCGAACTGAAAGCCGTTTTCGGCATGCACGCGCACCTCTTTCGGGACGGCGTGGCACGCCAGCGCGAAGTTGCGGTAACAGGGATAACCCGGATTGGAAAGGAGCACTTCATCGCCCGCGTCGCAGAGCACCTGCAGCGCCATCAGGATGGCGGGTGAACTGCCGGATGTGACGAGAATGCAGCCGGGATCGACCGTCACATTATATTCGCGGCGGTAAAAAGCGGCGATCGCCTCGCGCAGTTCCGGATCGCCCAGCGAATGCGTGTAATGGGTGCGGTTCTGGTCATACGCCTGCTGGGCGGCGGCCGCCACACACGGCGGCATATTGAAATCGGGTTCGCCCACTTCGAGATGCACCACGTCGATGCCGCGCTTCGCCATTTCCTGCGCCTTCTCCAGGACTTCCATCTCGATGAACGGGGTCATGCCTTTCAGGTTCGAATTCATAGGCGCTAAGTGTATCGCTTCCCGGCACGCAAGACAAACGGATTGCCAAGAGGAAAAGCCAAGAGGAACTTGACCGAAATTCATTTCGTATGCTACATTTGGAACCGTGTTCAACAGGTGATACAACATGAAAAATCAAAACAGCAAGACAAAAGGGGGCGCACCGGCCCTTGCGCGCGGACTGGCCGCGCTGGAATATCTGCGCGGCCGAGCCGAAGGCGAAAGCCTTTCCGAAATCGCTGCAGCCCTCCGCTTTCCGAAAAACAGCGTGTTGCGTCTCCTCAACACGCTGGAAGGATACGGCTATGTCGAACGTGAACCCGACACGCTGCGCTACCGCATCACCCGGCGGCTCGCCACGCTTTTCATGGATTCCGCCCGCGACCGCAATCTCATGGAGGCGGCGCTTCCGGCCATGCGGCATCTGCGCGACGACGTGAACGAGACCATCCTCATTTCCATCATCGAACGGCGCGCGGGCATCGTGCTGGATCAGGTCCAGAGCACGCACGCTTTCCGCTTCGTCTGCGAACCCGGCACCTTTGAAGACCTCCACTCGTCCGCGTCGACCAAAGCGATTCTCGCCTTTCTCCCGCAAGAGGAAAGGAACAGCCTGCTCGCGAATCACGCTTTTCGGCGTTACACCGATCGCACGATCACGCGGCGCAAAGACTACGACCGCGAATTGGCGGAAACGGCGGCGAACGGTTATGCGACCGACCGCGGCGAACAGGGCGAGGGCGTCTGCTGCGTGGCTGCGCCGGTCTTCGACCGCACGGGGCGCGTCATCGCCTCCATCACCGTGACAGGGCCGGCGGAACGTTTTGGCGTTCGCGGTTTCGCGGCTATGGGCCGCAGCGTGACGGCCTGTGCCCAAACCGTTTCGTCTCTTCTGGGCTACGTCGGTAAAACGCGGACGACGAAAGGAGACAGACCATGTCGCGACGTTTCGTTTTCCTCCTGCCGACACTCGTAGTCGCCGCTGCTTTCGCGGATCTTCACGACACGCAGCGACAGCTCGCCCTGATCTCCCCAACCGGTGTGGCCGACGCGTTCCGCGACATGGCGCAACGCTGGCCGGAACGTTGCGGCGGCGTCACCGCCGACCGCGCGTGGTTGCGCACGCTGGCCGCCGACCGGGAAGCGCTGCTCAACCGGTTGCGCGCAGGCGACGCCTCGGCTGTGACCGACGGCGACGCGCTGGTCGCTCGCGTGCGCGAGGCTCTTCTGGCGCTTCCGCTTCTGGACGCGGACCGTCTGCTGGCCGTGCGACGGAGCGCCAATAATCTCGCGTTGCCCGCCAATTGGGCCAACCTTCGCGAACTCGACCGCAACGGGCTCAGCAACGAGATTGTGACCGTCTCCCGCCTTCGCGCGAAGCCGCGCGTTGAAACCGTCTGGCATCCGCCCGTCGCGCAGGCCTACGCGGGCGACCTTCAGCTTCACTGGGATGCGCGTCGCCTGCTGTTGACCTCCAATTCCGCAAAAGGCAACTACCGCGTCTATGAACTCGACCTCGCGCATATGGACCAGCCCGCACGCGAAATCGAACAGATCCAGGACGACGACGTGGACAACTACGCCGGCTGTTGGCTCGCGGACGACGACGTCCTTTTCCTTTCGACCGCCGCGATGATCGGCGTTCCCTGCGTCCGCGGCAGTTCGCACATCGGACACCTGTTTCGATTAAACCGTTCAACCGGCTCGATCCGCCGCCTCACGTTCGATCAAGAGCACAATTGGTGCCCCTCGATGATGTCCGACGGACGCGTCATGTATCTTCGCTGGGAGTACAGCGACATTCCCCACTTCGCTTCCCGCATCCTGTTTACCATGAATCCCGACGGCACCGGCCAGCGCGAACTTTACGGCAGCAATTCCTACTGGCCCAACGCGATGTTTTACGCGCGTCCCATTCCCGACGACCCTCCTCGTTTCGCCGCTGTCGTGAGCGGCCACCATGACACGCGGCGCATGGGCGAATTGATCGTCTTCGATCCTTCCAAGGGGCGGCACGAGGCGGACGGGGTCGTACAGCGGATTCCCGGACGCGGACAAACGGTCCGTCCGATCATCGCCGACCGGCTCGTCAGCGATTCCTGGCCCAAGTTTCTCCATCCCTTCCCTCTCGGCGCCAACTACATTCTCGTTTCTTGCCAACCCGATGCCAAAGCCAACTGGGGCCTTTATCTCGCCGATCTTTTCGACAATCTCACGCTGATCTGCGAAACTCCCGGCCTCGCGTTGCTGGAACCGCATCCGCTTCAACCCGTGCCCCGTCCGCCCGCGATTCCTTCGCACATCCTTCCCGGCGCGCCCGCCCGCGTGAAAGTCGTCGACCTTTATGAGGGCCCCGGCCTCGCGGATGTGCCGCGCGGCACGGTCAAAGCCTTGCGCGTTTTTTCCTATGCCTTTTCCTACCGCGGAATGGGCGGGCAATGGGATCGCGTGGGCCTCGACGGCCCGTGGGATGTCCGCCGCATTCTCGGCACCGTCCCCGTGGAATCAGACGGGTCCGCCTATTTCGAGGTGCCCGCCAACACGCCGGTCGCCTTTCAGCCGCTCGACGCGGACGGCCGCGCGCTCCAGCTCATGCGCAGCTGGATCACGGTCATGCCCGGCGAACTTCAATCCTGCGCCGGTTGCCATGAGCCGCAGAACGCCGGATCCGGCCCGCATACGCGCATGGCCGCGATGGAGCGGCCGCCAAGCCAAATCAAACCGTGGCACGGCCCGACGCGCGGCTTTTCGTTCAACCGCGAGGTCCAACCCGTACTCGACCGTTTCTGCATCGGGTGCCACAGCGGCGCAGATCCCCAACGTCCCGATTTAACCCGCCGCCCCGACGTTGCGGCCGGATC
>CAZTDL010000456.1:0-4065 GCA_964612775.1 uncultured Lentisphaeraceae bacterium | reverse complement strand
CGACAAGTCCAGCAGCCGGACCTCGTGCCCGGCGTTTTCCGCGGCCTTGGCCACGCAGCCGAGTCCCACGGGGAAAGCCGGCATGTTGATCCGGCTCCTGTTTGCGGAAATAAGCAGCGTTTTCATCGAATCCCCCAGGCAGTCTTGTCCAAAATGTCTTTCGGAACGATTTTACGAACAGCATCAAGAACGTTCAGGTCCGTTCGATCCTTCGACAAGCTCAGGACGAACGGGAATTTTCGACTCGGGAATCCCCCCTTACCGTTCGTCCTGAGCCTGTCGAAGGATGAACGGACCTGAACGTTCCTTGATACTATTTACGAAATTGCTCCCGGACTATATTTTGGACAAGAGTGATAAAAGCTGTAATAAAAAGTGTTGACTTGAAAATTATTTGATGGGATAAGGTTTACGGCGGCAAATTGGAGGATGGCGTATTGAGTGTAAACCCTGATATTTCATAAAAATGCCGATGCTGTGCATGGATTTGCGTGATGATCGCGTGGGTTATAGATATAAATTGGAATACCAGGCTCGGAATTTGAACCGGCATATAAGAATTCCGCCCATGTGGCCGAAAAGGGAGCCGCATGGATGTGACGCTGGGCGGCGCTCGGCTTCAAATCAAGCGGATTTGACGCGCGGTTTCGAAATCGGGTGCGTAATTTTCGCGGTTCAACCTGCCGAAAGTTGCGCTTATATGGAGCTGGCGTGCGTTTCGCGGGGTGTGCAACTTTGCGAAAACCGGGTCCGGCGTCAGGCGGCTTTTCGCGCTTCTTCGGCGCCGAGCGCCTCGAGCAGCGCCAGCATCTCGCGCCGCACCGCTGGGTTCCCGGAGAGCGTCAGCGTGAGCTTGCCGCCCGGGTGAGTGATCCGACCCGCGCGTTGCAGGAGCCGATGCCTGAGCGTCCCCAGATGCTCGAACGTCCACAGCGGCGAGCGCTTTTCAGTGGTCCCGCGCGCCGGCGGCTTCGACTGCATCTGAAGCTCCCGGACCAGGTTGTGCGCCATGATCCCGCACGTCATCCACACCCGGTTCCCGGCTAGCTTCCGCGACGGGATGTAGTCGAACCGCGCGTGGCTCCTGGCCTCGCCGAAGAGCGCCTCCTGCGCGCCGCGGCCGTTGTGGAACCTAAGGACCTTCCGCGCGCACGCCGTTTTGTTGGTTACTATTACTTTGTACTCGTATCCGTAATCGTGGGGCTCGAAGAGATCGAGCTGCACCGGCTTCTTGTCCTGGAGCTTGACCCTTTTGCGGATGAAGATGAACCGGAACTTCTCGTCCCAGCTTTTGGGCTTCCACTCGCTCTCGAAGTACGACCACTCGGCGTCGAGCCGCAGCCACCGCCGCCGCTCGGCGATCATTTGCTTGAGCTCGGCGAACCGCGCGAAGGGCGCGCTTATGGTGAACTCCACATTCTTTGCGTCGAGCATGACGGCCGTTTGCCTGCTGAAAAACGCGCTGTCGATCCGGCCCTCGATCACCGCCGAGGGCGCCGCCGACCTTACCTCGGCGACGCACCCGGACATGAACTCTCCCGCCCCGTTCGAGTCGTGCACGTTGCCGGGCCGGTGCAGCGCGTCGAATACCTGCGATGTCTGCGCCACGGTGCAGAACAACGGATAGTAGCTGCGCGCCCCCTTCTTCTTTTTGTTCATTCCCACCGCCGAACCCTCGGGCCGCCCGCTCGTGGAAAAGACCACGCCGTCGAAATCCAAGGTCAGCCGCGCCGGCGAGTTGAGCCTTATCCTGTCGCACACCAGCTCCCGAGAAAGCTCCCGCACCCGCTCATAATCCCCGGCGTCCATCTCCCGAAGCGAGCGCGAGATCGTCGCCGCGCTCGGCAGCCTCTTCAGGCCCAGCAGCCGCTTCACCATGGGATCGTCGCCGTAGTATTCCACATCCCTGAGCCTATGGAATCCAATTATTATGTGGATGATGAGCCCCAGCGCTATCGTGGCCGCGGCGTAGATCGGCGACCCCTTCCGGCGCGGGAAGCATCGGCCCAGACGCTCCTTGAGCCCGAGCCGCCTTAGAAGCGGCATGAAGACCGCCAGCCCGGCGAACGACGTGAGCGACTGGTCCTCAAATTTTATTTCCGGAACCTTATGGACTCTGGAGTAAGTTTGTGATTTACTGAACTTCACTTTTAGTGGCCTCCTGACTTTGCTGGATTTTTTGCTTCCAACCCTATTCAACACTGTCAGGAGGCCCTTTTCAAGGCCTTCACCCTTGCCTTTTGGGATGTTTTTATGAAACTATGGGGTAAAGTCAAGAGAGAGAAGGAGGTCTCTCGTCGGCGGTTGAAATCTGATTTTCATGAAGCCCCCGTTTCGTGATAAACTTTTTTTTGCCGGACTGAAGGATAGGGCTCCGCTGGAGAGCGGCCTGAGCGTCAGTCCGGCGGATGGACGGCAGGGAGGGGCCCGCTGTTGAAGCGGGCCTCTTCTTTTCAGGGAAGCGCGGCGCGTATTGCAGTGCGCCCCCGCCTTCAAGGACGAACATCACTCTGGAGCGTCCCTGCCGGAATCCCCATAAGCGATAAACTCGTCTTTTCCCTGCGCTTTGTTCCCGCTCATCGTCATGAGTCAAAAGGGCCGACGGCCGAGCCGCGACCAGACATCCATTTGCCGCATCGGGCGCAAGCGCCTCCGCGGAAGATTGAGTCAGGGTGAACCCGCCGGCCTCGAAACACAATCAATGGAGCATCGGGACCTTCCGGTCCTCTGCCCAGTCCCCAAGAGGCGCGAGGACCGGCGGGCGAAAGCGCAGGCCGCGTCAAACGAGCGTCACGCCGAATCCCTCAATTCAAATTTTTCCCCGCTCTTGTCAACGTATAAAAGATAGGCCACCAGCTTTCTCGCCACGGCCAGGGTCGCCCGGTTGGGGTTGGAACTGCGCTCCATTTCCTTCTGGTGCGCCGCCGCAAGCTGCGGGTTGTGCCTGGGCGCGAGCTTCGCCGCCTCCACCAGCATGGTCTGCAGATGCGCGTTGCGCTGTTTTGAAAGCGGACCCCGTTTGCTCTTCCCCGCCGACTCGTCCCGCCCGGCGCAAAGCCCGCAGTAGCTCTGCGCGTCTTTCACCGTCGGGAACCGGTTAGGGTCCCCGATCTCCAGCGCCCACGTGAGCGCCGTCACCACTCCCACCCCCGGAATGCTCATCAGCCGCTCGATCCGCTCCCGCAGCGCCTCGTTCTGCTCAAGCTCCTTGACGAGCCGCTTCTGCCCGGAATCGAATATCTCGTAATTCGACCTCGTTAAAACAAGAAGCTCCTTCACCGTCCGAGGCGTGTCATCGTCAAGACTTTCCATGAGATCCCGGAAATACTTCTTCCCATGCAGCCGTTTCTTGTCGTATTCCAGCCCGCACTCCATCAGTATCCCCGCCTCGCGGTTGCGCATCCGCACCGCTTCCCGAACCAGGAGGTTCCGGTACCTCAGAACCCGCCTCAGGTCCCTGATCTCCTGAGGCGCCATCCAGCACTCGGGAAACAGATTGCACCGCAAAAGGTCCGAAATCGTGCCCGCGTCCAGGGCGTCGCTCTTGTGCTTCGCCGCCGTGATCGCCTTCATCTTCAATGGGTGCCCGACCTTCAATTCCACGGCGTGGGGCTCGAGATAATCGTAGACCCACCCCGTGAACATCGTCGCCTCCATGCCCCCGATCCACCGCTTCGGCAATCCCTTGAGCCATTCGTCCAGGTCCTGCCTTCTCGCTCCAATCTTCCCCTCGGACACCACAGTCCCGTCGCCCTTCTTCACGCAGTACGATATGCTCTTCTTGTGGACGTCCAGACCTACATAGTGGTACCCTCTCATCGGAGACCCTCCTCGCGTGGTTTCTGAGCGGCTCATCACCTGCGCTCGCTCAGTATTCTACCGCCCGGAGGCTCTCCTTACTCTTTCTTAGGACCTACTTATTCATTTAAACACGATCCGGAATTCAAAGTCAAATTCCGGTCATGTCCCCGGAATTCCACGCGCGCTTTTAGCGGGAATCCCA
Source organism: uncultured Lentisphaeraceae bacterium (assembly GCA_964612775.1). Taxonomy (GTDB): domain Bacteria; phylum Verrucomicrobiota; class Kiritimatiellia; order RFP12; family UBA1067; genus DAOPZC01. The sequence continues at coordinate 62 of CAZTDL010000456.1, read as the reverse complement.
CAACACCGTCATTCCTGCGAAAGCAGAAATCCATTTTGAATTTCAGTGTTATCAGCGCATTC
>CAZTDL010000455.1:0-4076 GCA_964612775.1 uncultured Lentisphaeraceae bacterium | reverse complement strand
GATCAGGATGTCCAGCGCACGATAGAGCTCAACGCCGTAGTAGAACGCCGTAGCCGAAAGCGGCGCCACATTGTCCGGACGAATCGCCTGCCACTGCATCGGATAATCCGTGCGCGGCGTCACCGAGAAATCATACTTGGCCATCCGCGAGAAACGGATCAACGGATAATGGGAGAGCGATGCGATCATCGCGCCTTTGCGATCGCGAAATTTGGGACTGCCACCCCACAGAGGCAACTCCATGTTGGACTGGCCGCCGCACAGCCAAACCTCGCCGACCAGCACGTTGTTCACCGTCACGGAGTTGTCTTTGCCCGCCGCCGTCAGCACACGATTTTCCTTGCTTGCCGGCAACGCCGCCAGACGCAACTTCCACTCGCCCTTGTCATTCGCCTGAGCCTTCACCGTTTGTCCGGCGAAGGAAACCGTCACCTCCTCTTTGGGATCCGCCACACCCCACACCGCCGCCGGCAGTTCGCGTTGCAGCACCATGTTGTCCGCGAAAACAGGTGCCAACGCGACCTTCGCCTGAACCGTCAACGCACCCGCCGACATCACCGCCAACGCGGTAAACAAAACCTGCTTCATTCTCGCCTCCCCTTACGTTTGTTAAAGTCCGGCCTTTGCCTGAGTCTAGACTTCAGTTTTGAGCAGAATAATGGCGTGAGTATAGTCCTCGCGGATATCTCCTTACAAGTCCGAAGAACGTGTCCCGCACGCTCAAGTTCCATCTTGAAGCGCCGGAGGGGCTTTGTTAACGTAACGATCATTCGAAAGACGCCTTCGTCATCCGGCCGAAACAGACCGCACAGGGCGGAACGCGAATTTGGCCTATGAACAATATCCCCCGCAGAGTCTGGCTGGAGATCAGCCTCGACACCCTGACCCAGAATTATCGAAAGATCGCCGATGCCGTAGCGCCCGCGAAGGTCATCACCGTCCTCAAAGCCAACGCCTATGGGCTCGGCGTCCTCCCGATCGCCCGTGCACTCGACAAGGCCGGCGCCTCAGGATTCGGCGTGGCCGAACCGTACGAGGCGCTCCAACTCCAGCCCCTCGGCAAGCCGGTTCAGATCCTCAGCAGCATTCTGCCGGAAGAGATCGAACCCATGGTCGCCGCGGGCATCACCCTGCCTGTCACCGACCTGACCACAGCCAAGCTCATCAGCGAAACCGCCTCGCGTCTCCACACGACGGCCACGGTTCACTTCAAGCTCGACACCGGTATGGGTCGGCTCGGCATTCTGGCCTGCGACGCCCCGGCCGTCATCCGTGAGGCGCACCGTCTTCCCGGCTTGAACTGCGAAGGGATCTTCTCGCACTTCCCCTTCGCATACGAAACCGGCTCGGAACTGACCAACCGCCAGATGGACCTTTTCTGCGGGATTCTCGCGGATGTCGCCCGCGACGGCATCACCTTCGCCAAGCGCCACATCGCCAACAGCGATGCCATCAACAATTTCCCTCGGGCCTGCCGCGAGCCCTTCAACTTCGTCCGCACCGGCATCAATCTGCACGGATCGTTCGACACGTCCGGCCAGCGCACGCTACAAGTGAAACCGGTGCTCACCCTCAAGACACGTCTGACCGCAATCCGCCTGCTTCCCGCAGGAACGGGAATCGGCTACGGTCACACTTATCGGCTGGCCCGCGACACTCGCGTCGGCACGGTTTCGGCCGGCTATGCGGATGGCATGCCGCTCGCGCTCTCGAACCGCGGGTATCTGCTGATTCACGGCATTCCCTGCCCCATTCTCGGCCGTCTCTCGATGGACTACACCACCGTTTCGCTGGAAAGCGTCCCGGACGCCAAAGTCGGCGACGAAGCGGTCTGCCTAGGAGGCGAAGGCATTCACGCCCTCTCTGTCGAGAACTGGGCCGCGCTCAAAAACACGCATCCCTACGAAATCATCTGTTCCTTCGGCAACCGTGTCGAACGACGATACGTGTGACAGGGCCAGATTCAGCTTTTGACTGTTCGCGGAAATCGAGGTCGGCAACGCGGGCGGTTGCGCGCATCGTTTTGTTTGCATCGCCGAGGCGGTCATGGGCACCTCTCTTCCGGCAGACGGCATTTCGTTTCCCGGCTGCCGGCCGAGGTGCAGACGAGACCTCGCGCCGCGTTCGTTTTCGTTTCCGTAGCGGCACACTGGACTTTACTGCTCGGGATTGCTATTCTTTCCCCCCGTTTGCTTTCTCTCACGTTTCGTTTTCAAGCGCTAAACTCCTAAAACTCTAAAGCCTTCTTCCCGAAAGTTACCCCATGGCCGGCGAATACGCGTTCAATCTTGTCAGCGTCACCAAGCAGCACGAGAAAAAAACCATTCTCGAGGATGTGAATCTTTCCTTCTTCCATGGCGCCCATATCGGCGTTATCGGAGCCAACGGCTCAGGCAAATCCTCTCTCCTGAAAATCCTGGCCGGGATTGACACGGAGTTTATGGGCGAGTGCCAGATCGCGAAAAACACCCGCATCGGCTATCTCTCGCAGGAGCCCCTGCTCGACAACGCCAAAACCGTCATGCAATGCGTGGAAGAAGGTGTGGCCGGTTCGAAAGCCATTCTTGCGCGTTATGATGAAATCTGTGAAAAGCTGGGCGAGGATCTCAGCGACGAGGTGTCCGAAAAGCTGAACGACGAGCTCGGACGTCTTCAAGAAACAATCGATCACAACGACCTTTGGAGTCTTGACCACCACATTGAAATGGCCATGGAAGCCCTGCGCCTGCCGCCGTCCGACGCGTCTGTCGCGCCGCTTTCCGGCGGCGAGCGGCGCCGCGTGGCCATGTGCCGCATTCTGATTTCTAATCCCGATGTGCTGTTGCTTGACGAACCCACTAACCACCTTGACGCCGAATCCGTCGCTTGGCTTGAAACCTACCTCAAGGGTTTCAAGGGCACGCTCATCGTCGTCACCCATGACCGCTATTTTCTCAGCAACGTCACCGAATGGATTCTGGAACTCGACAACGGACGCGCCTTCCCCTACAAAGGCAACTATGAAGCTTGGCTCCAGCAGAAACAGGACAATATGCTGCGCGAGGCCAAACAGGCCGAATCGCGCCGCCGCCTCATCGAGAACGAACTGAAATGGGTTCACACCAACCCCTCTGGACGCCGCGCCAAGAACCAAGCCCGCGTGCGCCGCTACGAGGAACTCGCCGCCCAAGAGGTCAACACACGCGAGGACGAACTGAGCATTAAGATTCCGCCCGGTCCTCGCCTGGGAGACCTCGTCGTCAAAGCCGACAAGGTCTCCATGGGCTTCGGTGACCGTCTGCTCTTTGAGGACATGAGTTTCGACCTGCCGCGCGGCGGCATCGTCGGCGTTATCGGCGGCAACGGTGCGGGCAAGACCACCCTCTTCAAGCTCATCACAGGCAAGCTTAAACCTCTCTCAGGCACCTTCAATGTCGGTCCCACCGTGGTGCCCTCCTACGTGGATCAGACCCGCGAATCGCTCGACGACAACCACACGGTCTACGAGGAGATCACCGGCGGTTCGGAGTTTGTGACCCTCGCAGGCGATGTGATGATGTACGGCCGCGTCTACTGCAGCCGCTTTAACTTCAAAGGTTCAGAGCAACAGAAACGCGTCGGCGTGCTCTCCGGCGGCGAGCGAAACCGCGTCCACCTCGCCAAACTTCTGCGCAGCGGCGGCAACCTGCTGCTGCTCGACGAACCTTCGAACGATCTCGACATCGCCACGCTGCGCTCACTCGAAGAAGGCATCGCCGACTTCGGCGGCTGCGTCATGGTGATCAGCCATGACCGCTGGTTCCTTGACCGTATCGCCACACACATTCTCGCCTTCGAAGGCGACAGCAAAATCACCTGGTTCGAAGGCAACTACGCCGACTACCACGAGCAGCGCCGTAAGCTCTTGGACGATGCCGCCGATCGGCCCACCCGCGTCCGCTTCCGTCCTCTGGCCCACGGCTGAACGGCAAAGTCAGCGTTCGGCGTTCACCGTTCCGATCCGTTGTTTTTCCGATAGCGGGTCATCGTCATGCCGAAAACAAACCGAAACAGCTTTCCCACATGGGAAGCGTTTGCGAAGCCGCAGGAATGCGCGA
>CAZTDL010000454.1:0-4084 GCA_964612775.1 uncultured Lentisphaeraceae bacterium | reverse complement strand
GCTGCCGTTGCTCGGAACGCCTAAGAGCGGACAGCGGACGAAGAGGGTGTTGATGCCGTTTGTCGATAGAATCGGCAACAGGCCTCTCCAGCCGCGCGGATGACGGGCTTTGGCGCTGGTACACCAGACGGCACGGATTTCGGAAGGTGTTGCGGCCGGCAGGGAGGGGGCCGCGGCCGGCGCTTCTGAAGAGGCCTGCGGCATTTGAATGTCTGGCGCCAACGTGACCGCAATGGAGCGCATGAGGCTGACCGCAGAGGGGTAGGCGAGGGGCGGGACGTGGGCGAACCAGGCGCACCGGTCGGTCAGTACACAGGCGGGTTGGTCCGTCACGCGGCCGGTGTTATCTGCCCATGTGGCGATAGAATGCGCGTGATAGTCGCGTGTGGCGAAGGGCGGAAGAATGCTGTTGGTGACGTGCGGGACACGGGTCGGTACGCCGGCGCGCCGAATGCTGTCGCAGACGAGCGCAGACCATTCTTCTCCCGCCGCCGTTCCCTGCCAGGTTCCGGGGCGAACGCCGAGCAATGTGCCAAGCGGCTCGGACGCATTATAGAAAACGATCAGTTTGCCGCGACGCTTGATGAAACGTTCGAGACGGACGAGTTGCTTATTCGTAAGGTTGGGCGTATAGGGCAGCAACAGCAGTCTGAAACTGTCGAGCTCGTCAAACGTGTCGTCGATTACGGTAAAGGGAATGTTCGCTTTTGTGAGAAGTCGGACGCAACGTTCGGAGAGTGAGGCGGCAAAGGCGGTTTCGCCGGGGGCTGAGAGGTCGGTGGCGCGGATGACGGCTACGACATCGGATCGGGCCGTGATGTCGTGCAGGATGAGGGAGGTGCTCCCGGCGTCCTGTTTCCAAGCCGAGAGCCGCACAAGACGCGATTTATGCCAAGGCCCTGTTTTGCCTTCTGATTTGAAAAGGCCGCCGGGCAAGGCTATCGACCGATGTGATCCGACCGTGAAGGCTGGCGAGGCGCTATACCATCCCTCGCCGGATTGGAGATGGACGGTCAGGCCGCGGAGAGGCGTCGTGTCAGGACAGGACAGGTCGAGATCGATGGCTGTGGCGGCGGATGGGATACGGAGGGAAAGGGGAATGTCCCAATAAACGCGGTCCATGTCGGGCGTGAACCTGATCGGCAACAGAAAACCGTCCTGAACGCGTTGCGCGGGAGCGGTCTGTTCGCCGGGGAGTATTTTTTCCGGCGGCGGCCATGGCTGCAGCAGGGAGACGGTTTGCGCGTGTAAGACCGGAAGCGTCGCAACGCCCAAAAAGAAGAAGGCATGACGAAACACGGCTTTGATCACGCTACTCCCATTCGTAGGCGGCTTCGTTTTTATCAGGCGATGAGGCCGCATTGAACTCTTTGTTTGGGTTAAACTGCCTGAAGGCTGAAACCGACTGGTTGGGGCTGTGGGGAAAGGCGGGATAGAATGACGGGGAACTCTGCTGTGACTGTTTGACGTTAAGCGGCAGTGTGTCTACAGGAACTTGCTGAAAGGGGTTTGCGAGTTTGACCGGCTGGTCATCGCGTGTCGTCGCTGTCGCGGCCGAATGAGGATGGGAGCCGTGACTCGACGTACGGCGCTTGTGAAAAATGCTTTTGTAAAAAGCGACGATCAAGAAAAAGATGCCCAAGACGGCGGCGATCACCGTGACATCAGAAAGAGGGGTGTTAGACATGGCGTTCTTTCTTTCCCTATCTCCTAAGATTAGCGGAGTGTGTTCGAGGGGCCAGCCTTTGCTGCGGGTGCGAGCAGATCGAGACCGGTGTCCTTCGCGGCCTGAAAAATGATCTCTTTGGTCACATGGGGCGATTGCGAGGCGAAACCGAGCATCAGCGCCGTGTCGCAGAGGTTGTTGATGCTTCGAGGAATTCCTTGCGTGTAATTATAGACGGCGTCGAGAGCGTCCTTGGCAAACGACCAGATGTCGCCGCCGACCGCCCGCATGTGATGCTGGATGTATTCCGTTGTTTGCTGCTGGGTGAGCGGTGTCAGACGCCAATCGAGCTGGATGCGGCGACGGAGAGACTCGTGCTGCATCAGCGCCGTGCGCAATTCGTCCGTGCCCGCGAGGATGATGGTGAAAAGCGGCCTCTCGTCGCGGGTGTCGGCGGCCGGTATCCGCAGATTGCAGAGGTAATGGGCGAGATAGAATCCGTCTCCGCCGGCGAGATGGTGCGCTTCGTCGAGCAGCAGCAGGGAACGTTTGAGATTATGCGCGTTGGTTTGACAGTAAGCTTGAAGCGACATGAGCGCTTCGGGCAGGGTCGGCGCTTGATCGGGAAGGTTCAGACACCGCAGGATGTGCCGGGCCATAGGGAGACTGCCGTTGGGAATGGCGTCAATCTTGATGACGGGGAGCTTGGCTTTCAAGGCGCGGCGGTGGAGATACTCGAGAGTCATGGTTTTTCCGACGCCGTATGCGCCTGTGAGCATCCCCGCAATGCGCTCTTGATCGATGAGGTAATAAAGCCTAGCGATCCCTTCCTGATGTTGCTCGGTCATATAGATTAACCTGTCGCTTGCGGTGTTCAGGAAGGGAGATTCGCGAAGGTTCCAATACGCAGTATACATAAAGGGCTCTGCCTTTTATTCGGGAAAACGGATGACCGAAGAAAACTGGATCGGTTTCTGGGCCCGTGGAGTTTGTTGCTGGGGTGTCTCGGGTTGCGGGGCAGGCGGCTGTTGAGGGTGTCCGACACCCCCCGCTTTATCGGCGACAATGCCATGTCCCGGGGCGATTGCGAACGAAAAGGGCGTCGAAAGTTTTTGTATTTCGCCAAGGTATTTGGTCACGCGCATCACGCGGTTGTTGCCATCGGTGAAATCGAGATTGACGACGACGGGACATAAGTCCTCAAGTCTGCTTTTAAGTGTGTAAGCCGGGTTGGAGACAGGTTTGGGCAGGGTCAGCAGCGACGTGACGCTGAGGCGGTCCAGCGCATGAATGAAGGAATAGACGTGCTCCGTCAACCTGTCGAGCGGGTGGATGGCGACCCACGGCAACACGGTGTCGAAGGCGATCCGTCGGATGGATTTCGACTCGACGGTGTCCTGCAGTTCCATAAAAGATTGCGGGGGCAACATCACGTTGGCGCTGGCATTGCTTTCCGGAATAAACGAGGCGTATTCGAGGATCGTCAACTGGCCGGAGGTGACCGCCTCGGAAAAAGTCAAACCGAGGCTTTCTGCTACGATGACCGTATCTTGAGCACGGTAATTCGACAGGAGGAGCGCTTTGTCGCCGTCCAGCAAGGCCTGATTGAGAAAATGGTATGCGAAGATGGATTTGCCGCTGCCGTTTCTTCCCGAACAAAGCACCTGACGTCCGCGGTAAACGCCGCCGAAGCTCTCGTCGAATAACGCGATCCCCAGTTTTGTTTTATCGATTATCACGGGCATCCCTTTCTAAACGGCCGCCTCAGCGTCTTCACTTCTCAAAGACGGTTTTGAGGATGTTTTTAATGAATGCCAGTTCGAAAGGTTTGCTCAGAAACGCCAAGACGTTGTTCTTGCTGGCACACTCGGCCAATTCGGGAGACGGTGCTCCCGAAATCAAGACAACGGGTATCCCCCGCGCTTTTTCGCAGAGCTGACTTATCCATGTCTGCGCATCGGGGGCGTCGGGAAGCCGGATGTCGGCGATTACGAGTTCAAAACTGCCGTCGGAAAGGTTGGACAGCGTATCAGACGCGTTCACCGTCGTGACCGCCTGATGCCCAAATCTGGAAATCAGCCGCGCCAAATAATCCCCGATGGCCGACTCATCATCAACGATTAACACTTTGCCCATAAAGATCCTTTTCAGGTTGTGAAGAAAAGATGGTTTTCCCGCGCTCGATAACGAACCATCATTAAAACACAACTGTACGTTTTTCTCAATTTGCCTATAATGATGACAAAAATGGAGATTGCGGTCAAAGGAAAAAGAGTTTAAGCTAAATCAATCTTGGAAACCATATTTCGTCATTTGATATGCAAACGTATTTCTCTCAGACAGTGGTGAATGATGGGTCTGTTGTCCGAGGGCGGAGATGTCGGTGTGAGGAGTGCGCGCTTTCGGTGACGGTAGTGG
>CAZTDL010000453.1:0-4087 GCA_964612775.1 uncultured Lentisphaeraceae bacterium | reverse complement strand
ACCATCGGAAACACGCCCCTCTTGAAGCTCGACCGGATCGCAGACTTTCCGGTTTACGCGAAAGCAGAATACCTCAATCCCGGAGGAAGCATCAAGGACCGGGTCGCGCGCCACATGATCGATCAGGCCGAGAAGCGGGGCGACCTAAAGCCGGGCATGATGATCGCCGAAGCCACCTCCGGCAACACGGGGATCGGCGTGACCTTCGTGGGCGTCCGCAAAGGCTACAGGGTCATCATCGTGATGCCCGACAACATGAGCGAGGAACGCCGGAAGATCATCAGGGCGTTCGGCGGCGAGCTGATCTGCACTCCGGCCGACGAGAGCCTCAACGGCTGCCTCAAGAAGTTGGAGGAGCTGAAGCGGGAAATCCCCGACCTCTTCATTCCGGGGCAGTTCGTGAATCCGGACAATCCCGAGATCCACTACCTGACCACCGCCGAGGAGATCTGGGATCAGATGGAAGGACGCGTCGACGCATTCGTCGCCGGAGTCGGCAGCGGCGGAACGCTGGCCGGTGTGGGCCGCTTCCTCAAGGAAAAGAATCCGACGGTCAAGATCGTGGCGGTCGAGCCGGCCAACGCCTCGGCGCTGCTCGGGCAGGAGCCGGGCTTTCACCGGATCGAGGGCATCGGCGACGGCTTCATCCCCGACGTCCTGGACGTGTCGATTGTCGACGACGTCATCACCGTGACGGACGACGACGCCATCACGACCGCGCAACGCCTGACGCTGAAAGAAGGAGCGCTGGTCGGGACCTCGTCCGGCGCCAACGTCTGGGCGGCGGTCGAATGCGGCAAACGCATGGGCTCGGGCAAAAACATTGTCACGGTTCTGCCGGACCGCGCCGAGCGCTACTTCAGCACCGCCCTGATCTGAGGTCCACCACCGCCGGACAAACCCGTACGCGCCGAAGAATACGGCCGGCGTACTCCGGTCTGCTACCGGACCTTGATCAGCGTGCCTGTCAGCGGGGCAAGCACCACGCGGTTCGGAGCATGCCGCACAGCGACCCGAGTATTCACTTGCGCACCGGTGATGACCCAGCGCGTCAAGTCCGGCGAGCTTGGTGTGACCGCACCGAACGTGAACAGGGCCCCCTGGCAGGGAAGAAGTCCCGTCACCCGACTGACATTCACCGTCGCCACCGCCGGCAACGTGAGCGTGCCCGCGACAGCAGCCACGTCCTGCGTCGTGTCGCTGCAATTCCAGTCGATCACCGCGCCCTCCGCCAAGATCAGATCCGTACTGAACAACAGCGTGCCCGTGGCGTTCGTCCCGCCGGCCGCCAGAATGCCGCCGTTGGCTACCGTCACAGCCCCCGTAACCACTCCGTTCCCGGCCAAAGTCTGTTTTGGCTGGACCGTATAGCCGCTGACAGCCGCAACGTGATAAACCGCGCCGCTCGCCACGTTGATCGTCGGCGAATTGCTGATCGAGCCGGTTGCGGCCAACCTCAGCATGCCGGCGTTGATGGCCGTGGCACCGCTGTAGGTGTTCGTACCGGAGAGGGTCCATGTGCCCAAACCGCTTTTGGTCACACCGCCGCTGCCGCTAAAGGGTTTTTCAAACGTGCCGATACCGGCACCGGCGAGTTCGATAGATTTATTATTGTAAACCCAGCTCTGTTTGTCAGAACTCGTATCGTTGATCGTCCAGTTGGCTCCGGAAGCCGCCTCGAGGATGACCGGACCGTTCAGCGACACACCGCGTCCATAGGACGTCGTGCCGTTGACACGGATCGTGCCGTTGTTGACGATGATCGCGCTGGGGTTGGCAGACAGACACCCCAGCGACTCGCCTCCACCATACGACCACGTATTGAGTTCCAGAACTCCGCCGTTCTGAACCGTCAAAGGGACATCCCGATAGGTGTCGGTGTAGACCCCCCCGGTGATTTTGAGCGTGCCGCCATTGACCGTGGTGGTGCCTCTATACACGCTTTTGCCGGAGAGCGTCAATATGCCCGTGCCGAATTTGGCGATGGCCAGCGAGGTGCCGACATTGGTAAGGCTGCCCGAGTAGGTCTGGGTGCCCGCGGCGTTGGCGGTGTCGAAGCCGAGCACAACGGCACCGCTGTAAGCGATCGAGCTGCCGGCCTGTCCGCCCGAGCCGCGCAAAAGCCCGCCGATGGTTCCGTCGCCGCTGGTGCCGGTGCCCCACTCGCCTGACCCGCCCACATTGACCGCCAGCCCTGTTCCGTTGACGGTCACCGAACCCGAGGCGGGCATCGAATTGGTCGAAACGAACTGCATCCAGCCGGCGTTGATCGCCGTACCGCCGCCGTAAGTGTTGGCGGCGGACAGGACCGTCTTGCCGCTGCCGGCCTGGACGACGCTTCCCGAACCGGAGATCGCGCTGCCCGAGAAATGGACACCCTGCGTGATGGTGTCGGAGCGTTTGAAGGCCAGCGTCGCGTTATTGCTGATCGCACCAGCGGGTGCCAGCGAACCCATTGTGCCGTTATTGCCGATCTGCAGCACACCGGCATTGATCAACGTTACCCCCGTGTTGGTGTTCGTGCCGGAAAGGATCCAGGTGCCTGTGCCGTTCTTGGTCAGTCCACCGCTGCCGGAAAAGTTCTTTTGAAACGTACCGATGCCGGCACCGGTGAGCGCCATGGAGTTGTTGTTATAAATCCAATCCCTCAAGTTAGACCCCGTACTCGTGGTGTCGATGATCCAGTTGGCTCCAGCGGCCGCTTCAAGGATTGCCGGGCCTTTCAACGTCACGCCGCGGCCATAAGACGTCGTGCCGTTGACGCGAATCGTGCCGTTGCTGACGACAATCGCGTAGGTGTCGGCAGTCAGCATCCCCAGCGACTGACTTGCCCCATAGAACCACGTGTCGATTTCAAGAATTCCTCCGTTCTGGACCGTCACGACGCTCGAACTATGGGCGTTCGTGTAGATTCCACCGGTGATCTTGAGCGTGCCGCCGTTGACCGTCGTGTTGCCGCTGTAGTTACTTCTGCCGGAGAGGGTCAGCTTGTCCGCGCCGGCTTTGGTCAGACTTGCTCCGCCTGTCAGAACCGAGCTTACGGTCGCGCTCGTGTTCGCCGTGAGGGTCGGGACTGTGCCGCCGAGAGTGATCGCCCCGCCGCTCAGCGTATAGCTGCCCGAACCGGCCGCGTTGAAGGTGATCCCGTTGGCGTTGACCGTGCCGACCGCGATGCTGCAGGCCACCCCGTTGTTGACGCCGAACACGGCGACATCGTTGACGGTGTTGCCCCATGCGCCGTAGGCGGACGTGCCGTCAAACCAGTTTTGCCCGCCGCTGGCCGTCCAATTGCCGCCCCCGTCGTTCAATGGCGCAGCCCCGTCGTTATCCCATGTGTACGTGCCCGCCACCGCCGTTTCCGTAACCAGCGCCATCGCCGCGCAAACGGCCATCCATCGTCCTGTCGCTCTTTCCATGTCTGACCTCGCTGTCGTCCAACGTTTTATCCCGCTCTCCTGCGGGACGGAGCGGTAGTCTCTCGCGTACCCGAGACATAGCCGACAACGCTCCGACCATTTAAATATGTTTAGTATGCAAGAGAGCGTCGAAAAGAGTCAAATGGATAAGAAATAACGGGGTTATGCCGGGCGCATCCTATCTCTTTCGCGCCATGATCTGGAAGATGCGCGCCGCATTCCCGTTCATCGTATGAACTTCGGCACTGCCTTCATTGAGCACATCGAACGGGGAAAGAAGTTCGTGTACCCATCGTCTATCATGATGGCGAACGATACCGCCATCAGGGAGCCGAAACACCCCAAAGACTCCGAACTCGTCCTTGAATTCTTGATATCGATCTTGGTTCCTGGAGTCCGGCTGAAGCGGGTAGTCGCTGACATATAAAATCCCGCCAGGTCGTAACACTCTTCGGATTTCAGACATGACGGCTCTCTGACCGGCATCGGTCGGTATGCAGGTTAAAACAGCCAGCAAGGTACAGATATCGAACATATCGTCCGCAAACGGCAAAGAAGCGCCATCGAAACGTCTAAGATCAAGGTTTGGAAACAAAGTGCCGCCGCGCGCGATCATCCCCGCCGATATATCGACCCCGACAACATGACGATAGCCGTTTGTGACAAATTCG
>CAZTDL010000452.1:0-4087 GCA_964612775.1 uncultured Lentisphaeraceae bacterium | reverse complement strand
GTCATAGTTTAGCCTCCTGTATTGTGTATCTAACGGCTCGCTGTTGCTAACAGTTACCGTCTTTATGTTGCCTCCACTCTCAAGTAAGCATATCAAATAACTGCGCTCGGGTTGTCAAAAAGAACAATGGGTGTGTTTAGCTCGGCCGTCTGGACGTCAACGATCTCGGTTTAAACGGGTAGCACGCCCCGATTTCGGTACACGTGCTATGGATGGAATGGATGAAAGTGCGCCCGAACGTTTAACCTAAAAAGAGCAGTTGGAAATTAGCCGCAAAGAACGCAAGGAACGCAGAGATGGAAAAAACAGCGGAAATCCTGCGTTTCGTGAATTCTTCTTTGTGTTCTATGCGTTCTCTGCGGCTATTCCGTATTCACCCGTTCGGTGCAGGGATATGGGCTCGCCATTCAATTCATATTGCTCTTTCTGGCAGCAAGTTAAGTCATTACCCCTTAACTGCGGGGCAGTTGAACTGCCGTTCTTAGGTTTAAAATCGGCGTTTGGGGGATCAGCGGTTGATAGACCGGATTGGGCAGCGTATAATAAAAGCATTTTCGGAGGGCGGCCGTGAAACCGTCTGTCTATACCGAAACGATCATCGACTACGGGAGCGGCAAGAACAATGAACGTTGAACGGCCAACGCCGAACTTCAAAGTTTTGAGTTCAGAAAAATTAACCTATGAATACAGTCGGGGCTATAGTGGAGGATGGGCAGAGCATCCTTGAACTGAGGTGGCGCGAAACGCTGGGATTCTACGCGGTCGTTGCGGAAGATGGCGTGCGGAGTCTGTGCGACTGGCTTGAAGAGCGCGGGATCGCATTTGTGATTGAGCGCGGGAAAGCGGAATTCTCGTGCAGCGAGGAAGAGTGCGCACTTGTCTTTGGATATCAGAACCCGAACTGGGTGAAGGATGCGCTGAAAACGGACGGGTACGACGTGGCTTTGGGAGAGGGTGTGCAGTGTCCTGAAACAGAGTATCCGCCCGAGGTGGAACGGTTGCTGAGGTTGGGCGATCCGCGCGAAAAGGATTTCGACTATGAACGCATGGGATTCGCGCGGGAACACGCGTCCGCTCTGATCCACATGGCTGTCGACGATGAGCTTCACGATGACGTGACGGACGATCCCCGTGTCTGGGCACCTGTCCACGCCTGGCGGGTGTTGAGCTTGTTAAAGGCTCCTGAGGCTGTCAGGCCGCTCATCGGTCTGCTGTGGCGAATCGGCGAGTGCGACGACGACTGGGTCGGCGAAGAGATTCCCGATGTGCTGGCCGAAATCGGCGAGCCCGCGTTGGGCCCGCTGTTCGCGTGCTTCGACGCCCTGTCCGGAGACGAGCTGGCTCGGAACGCTGTTTCCGATGCGGTGGGCCTGATTGGAAGGCGCCATCCCGAGTGCCGGGACGCGTGCGTGGAGGGGCTGACGGAACGCCTGCTGCGGTTCAACAGTCAAGGAAGCGGCGTCAACGCGTTTCTGGTCCTCGCGCTGGTCGAAATGAAGGCCGTCGAGTCGCTGGCCGTAATCGAGGCCGCGTTTGCGTCCGGACGCGTCGATCCGACGGTTCTCGGCGATGTCGAGGACGTTCGGATTGAGTTTGGTGTGCAGGCAGAGCGGACCACGCCTCCTCCGCGCACCCGTCTGAGCGATCTCTACGAGGCTCATCGCGAGACGCTTGAAGAGATTGCTCCGGGGGCTGGCGAAATCGTTGACGATCTTGAATACGATGAGCCATTGGAGCCGTACACCGCGCCGGAAAAGGTCGGAAGGAACGATCCTTGCCCGTGCGGCAGCGGCAAAAAATTCAAGAAGTGCTGCGGAAGAGGGACATGACGATGGCCAAGTTTGAGGATCTGACATGGGATGATCTGACCGCGTGGGCGGAGTCGCGGGTGGTCGCCCGCGGCAAATCCTATCGCGGCAATGTGGAAGACCTGCGCGTGACGGCGGACGGCCGTTTGTTGGCGTGGGTGCAGGGCGGCGAACGATATGCGACGGTGGTCAGCCTGACTAAAAAAGGTAAACCGGACTCGGTCTGCACCTGCCCCTACGGCATCGCCTGCAAACATGCGGGGGCAACGGTATTGGCCTGTCTGGATGCGGTGAAAGCGAAAAAAACGGTGCCTGCCGCGGAGGAGGACGACGAGCGGTTCGAGGAGCTGGCGGATTTTGAGGAAGACGATGGTGACGGCGAAGACGATGAGCCCAGAACGATGCCTGCAAAGCCCAAAGAGTCGGAACTGGATACCTATCTGGCCCGTTTGTCCAAGGACGAGTTGCTGCATGTCGTTCAAGAGGCATTGTGCGAGGTTCCCGCATTGAGAAAGCGGTTGGCGGATCGGGCGGAACTGGCGGTTGCGGATGTGGCGCGACTCGTCAAGTCGGCCCGTTGCGCGATCCAAGAGGCGTCGGCCGAGCCCGGATGGACGCGGCATTGGTCCCACGAGTCGCACATCCCCGATTACACGCCCGTGCGCGAGCGGCTTGAGGCGCTGCTCAAGGCGGGACAGGCCGACGAGGTGGTGGCGCTGGGCGAGGAGCTGGTCGACGCGGGCCTGCGTCAGCTCGGGCAATCGGACGACGAGGGCGAGACGGGACACGAGGTCGCCGAATGTGTGGGCATCGTGTTCCGTGCGCTGGCGCGGTCGTCGAAGTCGGACGCGGAGAAACTGCTGTGGGAACGGCGCGTGCGGTTGCGCGAGGACTACGGTTATTTTGATGAGCTGCCGAGTCTGTGGACGAACGACGGAGCGTTTCCCGCAGCCGTCTGGTCGGAGGTGGCGGACGCCCTGCTGAAGCGAGTGCCGTCCGTGCCCGAGGGCAAGCCAGGGTCGAAGGCGGACGCCGATTCGCATTCCGCACGCTACGCGCGTGGAAAGATCATGCGTTCCGCTTTTGAGGCTTTGGAGCGGGCCGGGCGCAAAGCGGAAATAACCGATTTGCTGCGGCGCGAGGCGGAGATCACGCAGTGCTACGGCGAACTGGTGGACCATCTGTCGGCGCTGGGCTTGGACGACGAGGCCGATGCTTGGTGCCGGAAAGGATTCGCGGCGACGATCGAGAAATCTCCGGGCCTTGCGAAGGCGTTGGCCCGGCGACTGTGCGAACACGCGCAAAAGCAGGGAAGCGGTCTGCTCGTCGCGGCGTATCGCGCGGCCGAGTTCTTTGACGGGCCCGATGTGGAGACGTACGAAACACTTGAAAAAGCGGTTGTGCCGCTCAATCTTTGGGAACCGGTGCGCAAAGGGGTGTTGCGCTGGCTGGAGACGGGGGCGCGGCCGGATATTCCGGTTGATCCTGCGCATCAAGCGGCCAAGGCCAAAGGCAAGCGAAAAAAAGGCGGTCCTTCGCGGCCCCTTCCGTCGCCGCAGAATAACTGGCCGCTGCCCGACACGGGGCTGCGTAGCGCGAGAACCGGAAACGTGTACGCATCATGGCCCAAGACGAACGTGTTGGTTCAGATCGCGATTCTCGAAAAGCGCAACGACGACGCGTTGGCGTGGTATGCGCGTGTTCACAAACGCGACACTTACGGGTGGGGATATGGCTGCGGCGGCGGATTGGGCGGGATTGTGGCGGAGGCGGTGAAGGAGACGCATCCCGACGCGGCGCTGGACATCTGGCGGGAAATGTCGGAAGGCGAGATCGCGCGGGTGAATCCGGCCGCATACGACGTTGCGGGCACCTACCTCGAGAAGATGAAGAAGGTGTATGCCCGTCTGAACCGGCCGCAAGGGTGGACGGCGCTGATCGCCGACCTGCGTGCAAAAAACCGCCCGAAGCGTCGTCTGATGGAGGTGCTTGATCGGCTGGAGGGAATCACGAAGAAGGCCGGCAAGATTATCGATTGATCTTCAGTCGAACACGTCCCAAACGTCCGCGACCTCACCGCCGCAAAATTGGCGCGTGAGTGAGGTGAGCCGATTGTTTCGTTTGATCGGCTCATATATTGTCTTGTTTTGAGCCGATAACTAATATTTTTGAATTGTAAATAACTTTACCATTGAACGCGATTTTTATTTTGTTGTGCTCATGTCCACATGAGCAAGCCGAGATTGACTTTGAACATTTCCGAAAGCGACCGTGCGGAA
>CAZTDL010000451.1:0-4095 GCA_964612775.1 uncultured Lentisphaeraceae bacterium | reverse complement strand
TTTCACCTCGCAAGCCTGTATCGCGTGCGGTCGCTGCGTGAACGCCTGTCCGATGCGCCTGCCGCCGGCCGAACTCAGCCAATGCATCGAGGCCGACGACATTGAAGCGGCGGAACAGCTCTCTCTCATGGACTGCATCGAATGCGGCTCCTGCGCGTTTGTCTGCCCCGCCCACCGGCCGCTTGTCCATCACATGCGGCGAGGCAAAGCCGTCGTCATGGCCAAACGCGCCGCCGCAAAAAAAGCCAACCCCTAACGCACTCCTTCTGAAGATCTTCTTCCCCATGAAACCCGAATCCCCCACCGATCTCTATATCGTCAGTTCTTCACCGCACACCCACTCCGGCGAATCGGTCGAACGCATCATGCTGGATGTGGTGATCGCGCTCATTCCGGCCTTTCTCGCCGCCTGCTGGTTTTTCCGGATCGACGCGGTGCGTTTGACCGCTCTCTGCGTCGGCACCTGCCTGCTCACCGAGTGGTTGTGCCGCAAGGCCATGAAGCGCGCCTCAACGTTGTCCGATTTCAGCGCCGTCATCACCGGCCTGCTGCTGGCTTTCAACCTGCCGCCCTCGCTCCCCTCGTGGATGGCCGTCGCGGGTTCGGTTTTCGCCATCGCCGTCGTCAAGCAGGTTTTCGGCGGACTCGGCTACAACCCTTTCAATCCCGCGCTCGCGGGACGCGCCTTTATGCTGATCTCCTTTACGGGCGCCATGACCACCTGGAGCAAATCGCCGTGGATTCAAAAAGTGTCCTATGCCGCTTCGACGGCGACCACCGGCGCCTCGGCTATCGCCGCTGACGCCATCACCTCGGCCACGCCTCTCGGCATGGCGAAAGAAGCGCTCAAAGCCGGGCACCCCATGCCGATTTTCGACCCGAGCCTGCTTACCGACTTTTTCTTCGGCAACATGAACGGCTGTATCGGCGAGACTTCGGCGCTGGCTTTGTTGATCGGCGCGGCCTATCTGCTTTACCGCAAAGTGATCACGTGGCACATCCCGGCGGCTTACCTGCTCACGGTGCTCGCGTACGCCGTCATTCTGTACACCGTCTCGCCGGCCACATCGGTCGCTCCGCTCTTCCACCTGCTCTCCGGCGGACTCGTCCTCGGCGCCTTTTTTATGGCCACGGACATGGTGACCACGCCGCTCACGAAGCGCGGCATGCTTATCTTCGGCATCGGCTGCGGCGTCATCACCATGCTGATCCGCACGATCAAAACCGGTGCCTACCCCGAGGGCGTCAGCTTCGCCATCCTCATTATGAACGCCTTTACGCCGCTCATTAACCGAGCCACCCGCAACCGCGTTTTCGGCACGAAAAAGTAGGGTGAAACAACACGTCATGAAAGAAACGATCAAGCTCATCCTTGTCCTCACGATCATCTGCGCGGTCAGTTCCGCCCTGCTCGCGGCGGTCTATAGTAAAACCAAGGATCCCATCGCGGCCACGCTGGAACTCCGTACGGCCAAAGCAGCGGCCAAGGTGATGCCCGAAGGCGTTACGACCCCCGAGAAAAAAGAAATCGACGGAATAACCTTCTTTGTCGCCAAAAAAGACAACCGGTTCGCAGGCGTCGCGCTGGAAGGATGTTCCAAGAACGGGTATGGCGGCAACATTGTCCTCATGATCGGCCTCAGCGCGGACGGCAAACTCGTGAACTATGAGAAGCTGCTCGCCAACGAAACCCCCGGCCTTGGCACCAAGATGGACTCGGACGCCTTTCGCAAGCCCCTGCTGGGACGCGCCATCAAAGCCAATTGGCAGGTGAAGAAAGACGGCGGAGAAGTCGACGCCATCACGGCGGCCACGATCTCGTCACGCGCCGTCATGGAGTGTTTCCGCGACGCTTTCGCCAAGTACGAAAAAGCGTTGCCCGGATTAAAGTAACGTCGCGGAAAACCGACGTTTCCGAACGCGTCTGCCCCAGAATCGTTTTCTCTTACGGAATAGGCTCCAATGACCAGCGACCACGCCCAAGCGGTTCTTTTCATGTGCCGTCAATTGACGTCGTCCGATCACACCGTGATTTCGGCCAACACCGACGAAAAAGGCGAACCCCAGATCTTCGCGCAGGACGCGACCGGCAAACTGGCCTTTTTTTCGTGCGTCACGATGCGTCCGAACCTTCTGCCGAGGATCTCGCGCGTTTTCGTGCCCTCGCGGCCAGACACGAGGTCGCCGCCTATTATGCGTCCGTCACGCTTACGCCTCAGCCTCAATGTCTAGGCGTAAGAACGCTGTAGCGTGTTAAGGCGGCCGTCCGCGCGCCCCCTACTGTTCACAGAGGAGCACGCGCGGCTTCGCGCCACACGCGGGAATCGCCGCCGTGAGCGTCCCGGCTCCGGCCTCCCAAACGGCGTTCGTGACCGCCACGCCGTCGAGCGTAATGGACTTCGGACATTTCGCCAGCCTGAGCGTTGCGTTGAAATCACGCGTTGCCGGCATCCCGTCGTAACGTCCCTCACGCCCGCCCACGGTCAGAGCAACTGACGTGCCTTTGGTTTCACACGCCAGGCGCGTGCGGGCCGACTCCCCAGATCGGCAACCGAGGCTGACGCCGTCATCTTCATACAATATGAACACGCTGGACGCGGCAGGGTAAACGAGCAGATTGACCACTTCGTTCCAGCCTTTGGCCACATGGTCCTTCGTCGGCCATGTCGGGATGATCGCTCCGGCCTTGACCAGCAACAGACCGCCATGCTCTTCTGTCGCCGTGACCGGCAAAACCGCCGGCCCCTCCACCTTGGCGCCGGTCCAGAAATCGGTCCAGCGGCCGGCCGGCAGACGCAACTCTTTCGCGTAAGCCGATACGAGCAGGAAATCGCCCAGCATATATTGTCCCATGTAGCTGTCCCATGACGGATCATCGTCATACACCAACGGCATCGCGCGCATCACCGGATAGCCCGTCTGAGCCGCTTCCGCCGCGCAGGAATAGAGATAGGGCAACAACCGATAACGCAATTGCCCATACGCGCGGAATACGGGAATGAGTTTCTCATGATTGAACCAAGGCTGATACCAGTAATCCCAGTTGTTCTGCTGTGCCCACGTCTGAAGAAAACCGAAATGGATCCCCGCCGCGCTGTTGATATCCATATCGCAAGAGTGATTCGAGTGGCCCGAAAATCCGAGGTTGAGCATGGAGGCCAACGGTTTGGCGCCTCCGCCGGTGTCGCCGGCCCACGTCGCGACATACTGCTGAACCCCCGCGTAACCGCCGGCCGAATAGACCATCGAGCGCCGTTTGGCGTGATCCTCAAACCCGCGCGACATCTGCTTGGCACAGATGACGGGAAAAAGATTGTGCATCTCGGCATCGCTCATACCGTTTCCCCACGCACGCTTCGGATGTTCGACCACCTGATTCGCGCCATCCAGCTTGAACGCCGACACGCCCTGGTCCACGAAAAACTTCAGATGCTCAAACCAAGGCTCCACCCCATCCGGCGCTTTCGTCTTTATCGCGGCAGCCGTGACCTTGTCTTTCGCGACGGTCAGATGCTCGTCGTGAAAAACCTCGGGCACACCCTCCGGCACAAGAGGCTTCGAGCCCGCAGACGACGGTTTCCGCCCGGCGACGCACAACTCCTCATACACGCCCAAATCGTAATCGCAACAGAGCCAGAGGCTAAGTTTAAACCCCTTTCGGGCCAACGCGCCAATAAACGTATGACCGCCCTTCGGCGCCCAATACGGGAAGTAAAACCGTTGCGGATTCCACTTTTCCCCGGTCGAGAAATCATAGAACTTCGACATCCACCCCGGCTCCAGCCCCATCACATCGCAAGGCATCCCCTGCCGCCGGAATTCGAGCGCCTCATTCACCAGATTGAACGCGTCGATATTTTGATTGCACACATAGGTGAAAGCATACCCCCAGATCGGGATCAGCGCGGGACGTCCCGCCAAGGCCGTATACGTCTCGAGCAGAGCCCGGTAGTCGCTCCCGCAAAACAGATAATAGTCGAGATCGCTTTGCCGCGCAGCGCAGATCATCGCGTCGGGATCGCTCTTGCCGACATCGAACGTGTTGCGCCATGTCGTGTTCATCAGCAGTCCCCAGCCCCGCCGGCTCAAGATCAT